>DATNCZ010000244.1:0-5520 GCA_035553335.1 Gemmatimonadaceae bacterium | reverse complement strand
CTGTGGGCGGAACTGCCGGGCGAGTACCTGTCGCTGTTCCAGCCGACACAGAACTCCGGCCGCACCGGCGCGATCAGGAGCGAAGGAAGCGGCTGACGAATGCACCGTGCAGTGGATGCGATCGCATTCGCCGATTGAATTCGGGATGCAGTATCAGCGCTCGCACAGCACTCGGATTGTGTGCGTGATGCGTGTCGTGCACGATCGCACGCGCAGTGCGCGATGGTGACCGCGATGGTGACGAAGTTCGCGAACGATCTGCGCGTTCGCGCTCGCTACGGCTTGCTTCGAAAGCGCTCCCGACGCGCTTCGTCTGCGTGCTCCTGTAGCTCGAGCGCTGCGCGATCCTGCGGCGCCGCGGCATCGGCAGCTTGCGCGGTTCCGGGCTGCCCCGGGACGGGCGGCAGCGGGGCCCAGTCAGACGTATCGGGCCGGTAAGCCCACATCGTTCCGTCGTCGCAGAGCGCGACGAGATTGTTGACGGGTCCGGTGAGCTGAATCACGTGCCGCATCGTGTCCCCTGCGTAGATGGTGATCGTGCGACGTTCCGAGGGTCGCCGTATCGACCGGATTGACACTCAGGAACAAGATAAGGCCCCGCATCGAAGAACGATGCGGGGCCTTATGTGCAGCAAGGTCGGGGCGGCCAGATTCGAACTGGCGACCTCCTGCTCCCAAAGCAGGCGCGATACCGGGCTACGCTACGCCCCGAGTCAATGAACTTAGTCGGGGTCGGACGGTTACGGCAACGCTCAGGCGTTTTCTGCGGAAAGCACCTCGAGCAGCGACCTGAAGGCGCGGCCCCGATGCCCGATCCGCTCCTTGTCCGCTTCCGACGCCTCGCCGAAGGTCTGCTGCAGCTCCTGCGACACGAAGTGCGGGTCGTAGCCGAATCCGCTGAAGCCGCGCGGCTGCGGGACTATCACGCCGGCGGTGGTCCCGGTTCGCACGACTGCACGCTCGCCATCCACGTAGGCTGCAGCACAGATGAACGACGCCGTCGCCGGCAGCGCGTTCATACGACGGAGCTGCCCCAACAGCGTCGCATTGTTCGCGGCGTCGAGCGATTTGCCGGTGAGATCCGACCGTCCCGAGTAGCGCTTGCTGCGCACGCCCGGGCGCCCTCCCAGCACGTCGACCGCAAGTCCGGAGTCGTCGGCGAAGGTGGGGAGGCCGGTGCGTCGGTAGAAATACTGCGCCTTTGCGAGCGCATTCTCCTCGAACGTCTCCCACGACTCGATGGAATCTTCGTCGTCCGCTTCGGTCACACCGGCCTCGGTGAGATCGGTGATCTGGAATGCGGTGTTGGCAAAGATTCCGCGCAGCTCGCGCAATTTCCCTGGATTGCGTGTCGCGATGATGGAGCGCGTCGTCACCGGCCGAGTGCGACGGTCTGCCGCTCAGTGAGCTCGGTGATGCCGCGCGTGGCGAGCTCGAGCAACCTATCGAGCTGAACACGATCGAAGGTGCCGTGCTCACCGGTGCCCTGCACCTCCACGTACTTGCCTTCGGAGCTCATGACCACGTTCATGTCCACTTCCGCACGCACATCCTGCTCGTAATCGAGGTCCAGCCGCGCGACTCCGTCGATCACGCCGACGCTCACCGCTGCGACGCGCCGACGGATCGGCGACACGGGGATCTTGCCCTGCGCGACCATCCAGTCGAACGCGTCGATCGCTGCAACGGCCGCGCCAGTAATCGCCGCAGTGCGCGTTCCGCCGTCCGCCTGAATGACGTCGCAGTCGAGCTTGAGCGTGAACTCGCCAAACTTGAAGTCGTCCAGCATCGCACGAATCGATCGGCCGATCAATCTCTGAATCTCCTGCGTACGTCCGCCAATCTTCTCGCGCTCCCGGGAGGTGCGGGTGCGCGTTGCACGCGGGAGCATTGCGTACTCCGCGGTCAACCAGCCCTCGCCGCGTCCGCGCCGCCACGACGGCACGCTGTCCTCGATCGATACTGCGCAGAGCACCTTCGTCATTCCAAAAGAGATGAGACAGGACCCCTCTGCATACGGTGAGACGCCGCGCTCGATGGACACTGGCCGCATCTGCTCTTCGCCACGCACTGCCACTTCGGAACTACCCACGCATCCGCTCTATGATTGAGGTTGTAGACTGGCCGGGAGTCAATGGAATCACGAGTACGTCGCCGCCGCGCGCACGGACTTCTTCCGCGCCGACGATCGTCGCCTCGGTGTAATCGCCGCCTTTCGCGATCACGTCGGGCATGAGACAGCGCACGAGCTCGAGCGGCGTGTCTTCATCGAAGACCGTTACGACATCGACCGATTCGAGTGCCGCAATGACGTACGCGCGCTCGATCTGCGACCGGATGGGACGTGAATCTCCCTTGAGGCGGCGCACCGACTCATCGCTGTTGATGCCGACCACGAGCGCATCACCCGCGGCACGCGCGGCCTGTATGACGTCGACGTGCCCGGGATGCAGGAGATCGAAGACTCCATTCGTGAACACCACGCGTCCCCAGAAGTCGGTACGCCAGTCGCGCAGCGCATTCCACGACATCACTTTCGAAGCGGCGTCACGGGGTGTCACAACGGACCACTTTCGTTCAGGATGAAGTGTACCGTGCGCGAGTAACGCAACAGCTTCCACGAATCGTCGTACGAGCCGAAGACGCGAATCGAACTCGGCGCGCGCTCCACCGTCACGTGGTACGCTTCTTCGGGCAGATCGAGAGAGTCGGCCGCGGCCCATATCTCCTGGCGAATTGCGTCGTCCTTCCGGAACGTTGCGTAGCGTACCTGCTGATCTACAGCATCGCGGAAACGGTAGTAGCGCATGTAGGGCGCCCCGACGTTGATGACAACGTACGTCACGATCGCGAGCGTCAGCAGCCAGCCGAGGCAGCCGAGATCGGAACCACCACGTCGCGTCACCATTGCGATTGCACTCCTTCGACAATCGCCGTCACGAGCTTGTCAACGGCCTTGGAGCGGCCGATGCTCTCCTCACCTTCGTTGTACTGACCGTCGACGATGTATCCCTTGCGAGACCAGAGATTCTTGCCCGTGACCTGATCGACGACGTCGACATCGAGCACCATCTGCAACGATCGCTGCACCGCCGAGGGCGCGCCACGCGAGCGTGAATCGACGCCGATCGGAATGCCCGATTCGTAACGCCGGATCGTTCCGCGCACCACAGCACTCGCACGCGCTTCGGAAGCCTCGCGCAAGCCAAGCCGATTTATGAGGCGAACACGCAGTGAATCGGAGATCTCGCGCTGGATGTCTGCAACGGGCGTCTGGTTGTCGAACGGAATGACGGCGATGGTATGCACGTGCGACGGCAGCCCTCCCCCGTGGAAGCCGTAAAGGCAGCCGGCGGCGGCGAGCAGGAAGGGAGCAACGAGTAGAAGCTTCTTAAAAGCGCCAGACGGACGCATCAAACGGCGGTACCGGTTGTTGGATCTCGATATCAAGGACGAGCGAACGCCGTCCAGACAACTCGTAACGAACTTTCTTTCCGGGAGTCCGGTCCACCCACTCCACAATCCTGTCGCCCGCCACGCGCTCGACGCGCGTAAGCTGGCTGCCGACCGCCGTGACTCTCCACTGAACCGGCGAGCCGAGCGATGCCCGAAGTGTATCGCCCGACACACGGATGATCGTATCGGAAACGGGGGGGAGCGCAAGCCGCCCGAGCGCAGCCCACAGGAGGGGCGCGGGCGGCACCAGGTCGCGGCCGTTGGACCCCGGTGGTACCATCAGGCTGTCACCGACAAGAATCGCCGCGGCAGCCGCACCGAATCCGCCCCCGAGGAACAGATCGACGCGGGCATGATCGGGCGGTCCCAACCGAGCGACGCCCTCGCCGCGGCCGACTATCTGACCCTGATCCAACTCCCACTTGAAGGTGATTTTCTGGGGAGTCACCGGTAGTGGGAATGACGGGAGCGTCGCGTCGAGCGGTGCGACACCCGGCAACGAGTGGATACGCGGCGCGCACGCGGCTGCAACGACCAGCAGCAGCGCTGCGGACATTCGCCGGACATCATGCACGTGACGGGACACCTGGAGACGGCTCACCAGCGTACGCGGATCGAGTTGATCGCGTCACCTTCGACAAGTGCGTCCATCGCGCTCAGTCCGCTCGTTACCGCACCGAAAACCGTATAATGGCCGGTCAGATGCGGCTGCGGCGTAAGTGTCAGGAAGTACTGGCTGCCACCGGTGTCCGGACCCGACAGGGCCATCCCCACCGCGCCGCGCGAATACGGCAGCAGAGTGAGCTCGTCTCGAATCGCGTAGCCCGGACCGCCCTCGCCATCGCCGCGCGGATCGCCATCCTGTGCGACGAAGCCGGGGACCACGCGATGGAATCGCAGGTTGTCGTACACGTGCCTGTCGGCGAGCGTGGCGAAATTGAGTACGGTGAGAGGCGCCTTCACTCCATCGAACGTGATGACTATACGGCCGCGTATCGTGCGCATGGTTGCAGTTGGCGGATGTCCGCGCAGCGAAGGCAGCACTACACGACGCACGGCATTCTCATACCACTCGAGTGGACGCTCGACCGCGGCGGTGTCGAGTGAACGCGCGTGGTTTCCGGGAATCGAGCTGCGCACTATCGAGTCGGGATCGGATCTGCCGGCTGTGAGAGCGCGCTGAACGACGGCATCGCGGCGACCCGTGTCGCTCGCAGCGAGAAGCTGATACGCAGCGCCGCGCACGCGCGCATCGGGATCACTCGTTGCGGCCAACGCAACGCTGCGCGCGCGTGCGGTATCGCGCGATCCGGACCACGCGCCGAGCGCGACCGCTCGAAGACGCCAATCGGGCGAAGCACGCCAGAGCGAGTCGCCGGGCAACGTTACACCGGAGGCAGTCGCTCCATCGAGCAGCGATCTGCGCACCTTGTACGCGGTGTCGAGCTCCCAAGCCTCGCGCCACAGCGATACCGTGGTGTCGAACGCGGGCGCCGCGCTCTGAGCAGCAGCGACTCGCACGTTGGCATCACGGTCGTGCAGCGCGTGGAGAATTACAGCGCGCTCGGCAGTTCCAAATGACGCAATCGAGTGAAGCGCATTGATGCGAACGTACGGGCTCGGATCGGTGACAAGCACGCGCAATCGCCCGATGGCCTCCGCGCGCAGCGAATCACCGACCATCTGCTTGCTCAACACGCGCGCAAGCTCGGCGCGAAATGCAGCGTCGGGATGGGGCGCATCCAGCAGCGCCCTCACGCCCGACCGGGCTCGGGCTCGCGCGACCGCGTAAGCTGCGGCCCAGCGCAGTTCGGCATCGGGAGAGTGGAGAAACGGAGCGATCGCGGCGACCGCGAGCGGCCGCATCTTGGACATCGCGATCAGCAGCTCGCGCGACGTCGCGCGCGACGCTGCAGTGCGTTTGGGGGATTCGCCGAGCAGTGCCGCGATCGTGTCGGACGCCGGCGCCCCGATCTCGCCGAGCGCCCACGCCGCGGCCGGAGCCGCAGCGCCGGATGTGCGAACGATCGAGGCGAGCATGGATACTGAGCTCGTGTCGCGTAC
>DATNCZ010000243.1:0-4333 GCA_035553335.1 Gemmatimonadaceae bacterium | reverse complement strand
CCTCGACCCCCGCATCATGCAGCCGCTTGATCGCGTCGGCTGATTCGGGACGAATCGCGTCCGCGACAGAGAACGCTGCCTGAACCTGCCCCTGTTCGACCTGATAGATGACGCTCTCACCTCGCGATGCCGCCTCTTCGGCGAACTGCCGAAGCTCTGGCGGCGGTTCGACGCCGAGCCGCTTCAGCAGATTCGGCCCACCGTCGGATAGGGCTCGTCCCTCGACCGTCGCCTGAACACCGTGGCCAGGAATGGCCTGGAAGTCGGTTGCGCGCGGAATGGTGAGCTTCCGTTCCGTCGCAGTGGCAACGATCGCGCGTGCCACCGGATGCTCGGCGTCCTGCTCGACCGCGGCGGCAAGTCGCAATGATTCGTCTTCAGCGAGCCCTCCCACAGTCCGCATCGCGACGACGCGGTGCTGGCCAAGCGTCAACGTGCCAGTCTTATCGAAGACCACCGTGGTCACGAGACGGGCTCGCTCGAGGCCGCGCCGATCGCGAACCAGGAGCCCATTTCGCGCGCCGAGGGTTGTCGACAGGGCGACGACAAGCGGCACCGCGAGTCCGAGTGCGTGCGGACACGCGATCACGAGCACAGTGACCACGCGCTCGACGGTGTACTCGCCCGGCGCCTTCGCAAGCATCCACGCTACGGCCGTGACGGCGGCGGCGAGCAGCGCGACGATCGTCAGCCAGAACGCCGCGCGATCAGCAAGCACCTGTGCGCGCGAGCGTGACGTCTGCGCCTCCGACACGAGTCGCATGATGCCCGCGAGCGCGGTGCGATCACCGGTGCGCGTGACCTCGACGCGAAGCGATCCGTCGCCATTCACGGTTCCGGCGATTACCTGAGCGCCGGTTTCCTTCGAAATCGGCTTCGACTCGCCGGTGATCATCGATTCGTTTACCGAGCTACGTCCCTCGCGAACCGTTCCATCCGCGGGGATCGAAGCACCAGGCCGGACGAGAACGAGATCTGCCTCGCGCAGTTCGCCAATTGGCACGTCTTCGGTGCGCCCATCGACGATTCGCGTCGCTGTGTTGGGTAGTAGCTTCGCGAGCTCCTTGAGTGCGCCCTGGGCCTGCGAAATCGAGCGCATCTCCATCCAGTGGCCGAGCAGCATGATCGTCACGAGCGACGAGAGCTCCCACCAGAGCGGCATGCCCGCCGCGCCGAAGCTGACCGCGACGCTGAACGCGAAAGCAACCGAGATTGCGAGCGAGATCAGCGTCATCATGCCCGGCTGGCGATCTTGGATCTCTTGCCACGCACCTCGCAGAAAAACCCAGCCGCCGTAGAAGAAGACGGCCGATCCGAACACGAGCGGAATCCAACGAGAGCCGGGAAACACCGGCGCGGTGAAACCCAACGCCCGCGGGATCATCTCGCCCCAGACCATGGCGGGGACGGTCAGGAGCAGCGAGACCCAGAACTTCCGCCGGAACATCGCCACAGAGTGGCCGGCGTGTTTGTCGTGCCCGGCGTGGTCATGCAAAGCTGTATGGTCGGCGTGCTGCTTCATCGGGCCATTCTCGTGCGCATGATCCGATGTTGGCATCGCTGAGCCATGCTCGACGTCGTGGTGACCGTCGTGATCGCGGCCCTCAACGTCGTGCAGGGAGTGCTTTTGTTGGGAATGCGTGGGCCGAGTCATGGTCGAATCACGTGTGGCAAGTTTGGCGACATCGTCACCGTGGGTGGAAAGGTAGACGCATTGCGATGAAGATCCGCGCATACAGGCTGAGCAACGAATTCCAAGCGATCGCGCCAACCGTGTCGACGACGAGAATGCGCTCTACTACATCCCCACCGGGTGCGTTCCTCTGAAGTGTGCGCAGCGGCTCGACCAACACAGTCAGGGCCCATTCGCCGACAGGTCAGGTATTCCCCTGATCGACATGTCGGCGGGCTCGGCGGTAGAGCGGGCCGGCTAGGAGACTCGGGCGCACCTGTTGCTTCGTGCGGACCGAGCGCCCAGGTGACGGAGGGTAACTGTATGCCGCAGAACCAAAACAGGCACGATGAACATCAAATGAGCGACGGCCACTATGGTCGACTCGCGTCGATGGCCATTCTCTCGTTCATCGCCATGTACGTCCTGATGTACGCGATGGTGAACTCGCCCAGCAACGTTCTCGCCAACATCAACCAGTTCTACATGGCGGGCCTGATGGTTGCGCCGATGGTCATCATCGAGCTCGCGCTGATGGGCAAGATGTATCGCCGAAAGCCATGGAACGTGGCGTTCATGGTGGTGAGCCTCATCCTCGGCGTGATGTTCTGGTTCGGCATCCGCCGACAGATCGCGGTCGGCGATCGCCAATTCCTACGGTCGATGATCGCGCACCATGCCGGGGCAATTCTCATGTGTCAGCATGCGAAGATCACGGACGCGGAGATAACGCGGCTATGCGGCGAAATCATTCGAAGCCAGCAATCCGAGATTGACCAGATGAAGGTGATCTTGGATCGCGGTGCAGGACAGTAGGCCGTGACCGTCTTCACGCTTCCCACTCTCGTTCGCTCGATACGCCAACGCGCGACGTCCGATTTACCTGATGTCGCGGCTCATTACTGCTCCGGGTCTTGCCGTATCAAGAACGGTTGATATGTTTAGGATGTGAGCACCTCAGCAGCCAACGACGTTCGCCGAGCCGCGCGGCTCTTCCATGCGCTTTCAGACGAGACGCGCCTGTCCGTTCTGGAGATGCTCCGTGACGGGGAGCGTTGTGTTTGCGAGTTACAGGACGAGTTGGACGCGGCGCAGTCGCGCTTGTCGTTCCATCTGAAGGTGCTGAAGGACGCTGGCTTGGTTGTCGATCGGAAGGAAGGCCGGTGGGTTCACTACTCGTTGAATCCCGAGACCTTCACCGAGTTGCAGGAGACGGTCGCGGGGTTCAAGCCGTCGCGTCGGGTCATACCACTTCGCCGAAGCGCGTGTTGCGATTGAGCTCTTTTCTTTTGTCCAATATATCAACATTTTTTGATTGTCGGAGTGAATAATGACGCAGCAGAGCACAGGACCGACCACGCTCGACGAGATTCGCGACATCGTACGCGAGCGGTACGGGAACGTCGCGAAGCAGGTCACCGAGGGTGCCACGAGCGTGTCATGCTGCGGTCCGGACAGTTCCGGCTGCTGCGGCTCAAACAGCGAGACGTGGGACCCGATCACGGCCGATCTCTACGACGCCGGCCAGACAGCCGGTCTCCCTGCAGAGGCGCTGCTCGCGTCGCTTGGCTGCGGCAATCCGACGGCGCTCGCCGAGTTGCATGAAGGCGAGACGGTACTCGATCTCGGCTCGGGTGGCGGAATCGACGTACTGCTGTCCGCAAAGCGTGTCGGCCCGACCGGCAAGGCTTACGGCGTCGATATGACGGACGAGATGCTGGCGCTCGCCCTCGAGAACAAAGAGAAGGCCGGCGCGACCAACGTCGAATTCTTGAAGGGGCACATCGAATCCGTCCCGCTGCCGTCGAACACGATCGATGTCATCATCTCGAATTGCGTGATCAATCTCTCCGGCGACAAGCACAAGGTGCTCGCTGAAGCCTTCCGTGTGCTCAGGCCCGGTGGACGCTTCGCTGTCAGCGACGTGATTGTGCGCGGTGGGCTGCCCGAGCCAGTGAAGGCGAGCATGCCGCTCTGGACGGGTTGCGTCGCGGGCGCACTGGAAGAGCAGGAGTTCATCGACCTGCTCAGCGCGGCAGGCTTCGAGAACGCGAGCATCGAACCGACGCGGATCTACACGCGCGAAGACGCCGTGGCGTTGCTTGCCGGAACGGGACTCGATGAGAGTCTCGCCGATCAGGTGGAAGGAAAGATCATGAGCGGTTTCGTTCGGGCGACGAAGCCCGGCACGCCAGCACGGCAGCCAAAGCCGCGGCGCCCGTTGGCGGAGCTCACGCAAGCATCATCGAGCCGCGCGTGTGGGTGCAGCGACGACTGCTGTTCCTGAACGACCGACGACCAAAAGAGAGGACCGGACAGTGACAACAGCAGTAAGTTCGACGGCAACATCGATCCGTCATGCAACACCCGAGGATCTTGCATCGATCGAACGCCTGTTGACGGACGCAGATCTGCCAACGGCGGGCGTCTCGGAAATTCTGAATGAGCGCCCGGCGGACTTCTTCGTCGCGGAATCGCGCGACGCTCCGGGACAATTGGTCGCCGTCGCCGGGCTCGAGATGTGTTGCGACGATGCGCTGCTTCGGTCTGTTGCGGTTCACCTGGAGTGGCGCGGCCACGGGCTCGGAAGAGATCTCATAAAACGAATCGTCTGTCACGCCGAGGAGCGTGGTATTCGCGCGCTGTACCTCTTGACGATGA
>DATNCZ010000242.1:0-5289 GCA_035553335.1 Gemmatimonadaceae bacterium | reverse complement strand
GATCACCTTCCCATCGCTCTCGATTACGATCCCGAGCGCGCCGACCGTCGTCTGCTCCTGGCCGGCTGATGCTCGGACGCGTGCTGGTACTGGAAACTTCGACGGAGACGGGATCCGTCGCAATCACGCGCGACGGCGTGCTCGTGGGCGATCTTTCGTTCGCGTCACGCGACGCAACTGGCGCGCGCACCGAAGCGCTCGCGCCTGCGGTCGTGCAGTGCCTCGATCGCGCCGCGATGCCCATGAGTGAAGTTTCCGCTGTCGTGTGCGGAGCCGGCCCCGGTGGCTTCACGAGTCTTCGGTCAGCTGCTGCGTTCGCCAAGGGAATCTGTTCGGCGCTGAGCATTCCTCTCTATGCCGTGCCGTCTCTGGAATTGCTTGTGTGGACCGCGGTTACGTCCGATGGATATCTCATTGCCGCGCTGCAGGCTGGACGTGGCGAATGGTTTTGTCAGGATGCGAATCGCGACGGCGATCGCACGGAACTGGTCGGCGCGACGTATCTCGCGGGCGACGACGAGTTGCGCGCGCGTGCGGCGCGGATGCACGCGCAATTGATCGGGCCTGGATTGGACGTGGACGCGAGGCCGCTCGCGCATGCGGTTGTTCCCTGGCTGAGTGACATCGAGGCGCGCGGAGCGGTCGACCTGGATTCTTGGGAGCCGACGTATGGGAGGCTCGCGGAGGCGCAGGTGAAGTGGGAGGCGGCGCACGGGCGGCCGCTGACGACGTGACGGCAACGGTGCGTGCCGCCGTGCGTTCGGATCTTGGGGCAGTCATCGCCATAGAACGTGTTTCGTTCGGAGATCCATGGACACGCGGGATGTTTGGGACGCACCTGACGTCAGAGGGCGGCAATAACTTCCTTGTCGCCGAAGAGGCCGGGAGCGTGGTTGGTTACGCCATCACGGTGGCAGTCTCGGACGAATCCGAGCTGCTGAACATCGCGGTCGATCCCGAGCATCGATCTCAGGGTCTCGGCGCGTTGCTGCTGGACGCTGCGATGGAGCTCTGCCGCCGAAGCGGTGCGAAGGAGATGTGGCTGGAAGTGCGCGCATCCAACGTTGGAGCGCGCACGTTGTACAGCAGTCGCGGATTCGCCGAAATGGGGGTTCGCAAGCGATATTATCATGCGCCGCGAGAGGACGCGATCGTGCTTCGATCGGATCTTCGCTCACTCGTGCGCAATGAAACGGTAACAGAAACGGCGACCGGCTTTCCCGCTGGAGTCCGAGATCCCATACTTTCATCGGCGAGCCACTTTCCTCGCCAGGAGAACAAATGAGCCGAAGCCTCAATAAAGCGATGTTGATCGGGAATGTCGGGCAGGACCCGGAAGTTCGTTCGACCACCAACGGTGGCCGCGTAGCGACGTTCTCGCTCGCGACGTCCCGCACCTGGAACGGGCCGTCGGGCGACCGTCAGGAAAAGACGGAATGGCACCGCTGTGTCGTGTGGAACGCCGGACGTGGCCAGGGTGCAGAGAAGGGAATGGGACTCGCCGACGTGGTCGAGAAGTACGTCAAGAAGGGCGACAAGCTGTACGTCGAAGGGCCTATCGAGTACCGCCAGTGGCAGGACAAGGAGAACCAGACGCGCTACACGACCGAGATCCGCGTTCGCGAGCTCGTTATGCTGAGCTCGCGCGGCGGCGGTGATTTCGACGGCGAGGCTCCGCCGGCACGCTCGGCGCGACCAGCCGCTGCGAAGAGCGGCGCTGGCCAGGGCGGCGAGTTCGAGGACTTCCCGGCCGCGTTGCAGGACGAGGACGACGATCTGCCGTTCTAGAGTGGCCTGTTCAGCCGTCGACTTGGGTATCTAAGTCGACGGCTGAACCACTCACGCAGTTCGGGGCGCGCGCACCACGTTGTACGTCGCGACCCGCCGAGTGCTGTTACTTCACGCCGAACTGCTTGTTGAAGTAGCTGACCGTCGCCGAGTCAGCGCTCGCCCAGGACGCGTGCCGCAGGAAGCCGTGGATCTCGTCCGGGATCACCATTTCCTCGTAGCTCACTCCGGCGGTTGATAGGCGCCGCGCGAGGTCGACGGTTTCGTGAAAGTGCACGTTGCGATCGTCGTCGCCCTGAATCAGCAACACTGGACTCTTCCACGTCGCAATTGCCGACACCGGCGATGAAGTCCACGCAACGTCCAGCGCCTTCTTGATGTCACTCTTCTCGTACCGCAGCTGTGCGTTGACGAGCCTGCTGCCCGATTCGTCCAGCCAGTTGTGCACGCCGTGCATGTCGACGCCGGCCTTGAAGATGTCGGAGTTGTGCGCGAGCGCCATTGCGGTCAGGAAGCCGCCGTACGATCCGCCCCAGATTCCGATGCGCCGCGAATCGACGGACGCGAGCGAGCGCAGATACTCGCCACCCGCCTTCACGTCCTGATACTCGGATGCGCCAGCCGATCCGGCGTGCGCCGGATGGTGGAAGTTGTGTCCGTAACCAATTCCAAGTCTGTAGTTCACCGACAGCACGACGTAGCCGTGATTCGCGAGGTACTGATTCACCGCGTACGAGTTGGAGTAGTAATCCATGTAATGCCAGCCGAGCATCATCTGGCGCGGCGGACCGCCGTGGACGAAGACGATTCCAGGTTTCTTCGCTGCGCCGCCGTCGTTCCGCTCGAACAGCTGGCCATGCACGACGGTTCCGTCGGCCGCCTTGAACGTGACAGGCTTCGGGATCACCAGATCTGCCGTCGGGAACGACGCCGGAATCGCTTCGTCTGCAATGGCGCGGGGAGAGCCACCGTTGATTGGAATCACCATCGGCATCGGCGGCTTCTGCGCGCCCGCACCGACGAACGCAATCGTGCTTCCGTCGCCTGTTACGAACGGTGTCCACTCGAGACCAGTGCCAGACGTGAGCGCGACTGGCGTGGCTCGATCGACCGGCACGCGGAAGATGTGACGCCGGTCGCCATCGCCCGCTGTGTTCCCGGTGTTTGCGCTGTACACCAGCGATTCGCCATCCGGCGAGAGCGAGATGAACTCCGCCATGAACGATCCGGGAGTGAGCAGCAATGGCGTCCCGCCCGTTTCGGCGACGGAATAGAGATGCGGCCACCCGTCCGTATCGTTCAGGAAGACGATGCGTCCGCCGGCCGCCCACGAGAGGTTGGTGCCGCCGTCAGTCGTCGGTACGGAGCTCAACAGCGTCTTGGCGCTCTGCCACACGAGTCGCCCCAAACCTGTTGAAGCATCGGCGGTCCAGATCGCCCAGGGCCGCGGATGCAGTTCCAGTACTGTTTCCGGCGCACCACCAGTGCCCGGCGTGCGCACGAACGCGATGCGCGTTCCATCCGGCGACCATTTTGGCGACCGATCATGCGACGTCGACGGAGCGAGGTAGCGGATCGGCGTCGAGTCCGACGTAAAGATGCCGATGAAGCTGTGATCTCCACGGTTGGAAACGAAGGCGAGCCGGTCGCCGTTCGGTGACCACGTTGGCGATCCATTGCTCCCTCGCGCGAAGAAGAGCTGCTTCGCCGCCGCCGATCCGTCGATCGGTACTGTCCAGATCGCCTGGCCTTTGGTGAATGCGACACGATCACCGCGCGGGGAGATCACGGGCTCGTCACCCTCCGCAAGCAGTTTCGGCGGCTGGTTCGACGCGCCCTCCACGTGCACCGCCCATATCGCGACCCTGGGCTTGACCGGCGAATGATCCGGATCCGGCGGCAGCCCGCCCTCGGCGGCCCAGTTCGCATCATGGTCACCGCCGCGCACGTAAACGACCCACCTTCCATCCGGGGATACGGCGAGATTCGTAAGCTCCTGTCCGTCGTCAGCGTGGTAATCGGTGATTGCGCGCGCCTTGAAGTCTGGCCCATCAGCGGTCCAGACATTCCGCACGCCGGATGCGTCGATGACCCACGCAATTCGTGAAGATTTCGGTGAAGCCGTCAGTCCGGTCGCAAACGGGTAGCTCAGCACCTGCTCCAGCGTAAACGCTCCGCTCGGCCCGGCGGCGCGACTTATCTGTGCGCCGGCGCCGCTGGTGATTGCTGCCGACAGGAAGAGCCCGGCGACGGACATGGCAATGGCGTTGCGTATCCCAGCACTACTTCTTGGACGGAGAGCCAACATTTGCTTCCTCTGTTCAGACTGGAGAATCCTGCTTCAGGCGTGCATGCACACGGCGAATGTGGCGCCAGCGGTGCGAACCGCAAGATCCGGCGATTGGACCGTTTGGGATGCTCCCCCCTTGACAGCCGCCAAGTAATGGTGAAAATTCAACACAGTTGATTTTTCAGCAGGACCAGGCCGCCCTTCATCAGTCGAGCATTCGCATGGCTTCCAGGCGCACCGCAACAGCTGCTCCCGCCCCTTCGTTCTCCCGCCGCGAACGGCAGGTGATGGACATTCTGCACCGGCGCGGCGAGGCGACAGTCGCGGAAATCATGAACGATCTTCCCGATCCCCCGACTTATTCTGCCGTGCGCTCGGTGTTGCGCATACTCGCGGAGAAGGGCGCCATCCGCCACAAGGAAGATGGCCCGCGCTACGTCTACTCACCGGCGCGACCTACCGAAACAGCGCGCGACGACGTTCTCGCACACGTCGTCAGAACTTACTTCGCGGGATCTCCGGAGCAGGCGGTCACAGCGTTGCTGCGCATGTCCGACACCGACATGACGGAAGACGACGTGCAGCGCCATCGCGAAACGATTCGCCGCGCACGCCAGGAGGGACGATGATCATGTCGCCACTTTCTCCTGCCAGCGTTGGACCTTTCCACGGCGAAAACCTGTCGCTGCTGATACTCATAGTGAAGGCGACGCTGATCCTGATCGGCGCGCTGGGCGTTACACTCGCGATGCAACGCGCGGCGGCTGGCGCACGTCACCTCGTCTGGCTCGTTACGCTCGGTGCGCTGCTGCTCATTCCCGCGCTCACCGTCTGGGCGCCCATCCACCTCCGGATTCTCCCACCTCTGCTTGCGACGAGCGGCGTGGTTTCCAATGCTGGCGTTGCAGTCGCGCAGCACACTTCTGTACTGCCGCGTGATGTGGCAGCCGCGGCAACCAGGCCGCTCGATATCGCGGTGTCGCAACACGCGATCGCTCCCGAGACTTCGCCGACGACTGAGACGTCGAGCATTGCAGACCGTATACGCAACACAGATCTGTTGACGATCCTGCTTGTCACCTGGCTCGCAGTCGTACTCGCGATCGCCGCCTCGCTCGCGTTTGCGGCGCTGTCGCTGCGTCGTATCGTTCGTAACAGCGTTCCTCTCACCGGAAGAGAATGGCTCGACACGGTGTGGGAGATCTCCGATC
>DATNCZ010000241.1:0-5650 GCA_035553335.1 Gemmatimonadaceae bacterium | reverse complement strand
AGCGTACTCAGGATCACCAACAACGGCCGATCGCCAAAACGCATCACGGTGACGAGCTACGTCGAATGGGTGCTCGGCGTTTCGCGCGACCTGACGCAGCAGCATGTGTACACTTCCTACGACACCGACACCGCATCCATCTTCGGGCAGAACTTCTTCGATCAGGAATACTCCGATCTCGTTGCGTTCCTTGCGATGAGCGGTGATGTTACCAGCTACACAGCGGACCGGCGCGAATTCATTGGACGGAATGGAACGCCTGCCCGCCCAGCGGCTCTGTCGAAAGCGGCGCTTGGCGAGTCGGTCGGCGAGGTGGTCGACCCGTGTGGCGCGCTGCAGACGAGTGTGACAGTACATCCTGGCGAGACTGCGGAAGTGGTCGTGCTGCTCGGCGCAAACTCGTCGATGGACGAGGCGCGAACGCTCATCCGCCGGTACAGGACGGTGGAGAGTTCGGTCGCCGAGGTGGATCGCTCGGGCAAGGCATGGCAGGCCAGGCTCGCGACTATCAAGGTCAGGACGCCGGATGAATCCTTCGACCGGATCGAGAACGGGTGGTTGTTGTATCAGGCTCTGTCATGCCGGATGTGGGGACGCACGGCGCTGTATCAATCCAGCGGTGCGTACGGATTCAGGGATCAGCTGCAGGACTGCATGGCGTTTCTGTACACCGACGCTCCCGTCGCTCGCGCTCACATTCTGCGCTCCGCCAGCCGGCAGTTCGTGGAAGGCGACGTGCAACACTGGTGGCATCCCAAGAGCGGCCGCGGAGTTCGGACGCGCTTCTCGGACGATCTGGTATGGTTGCCGTTCGTCGTGGCGCACTACACGGAAGTGACCGGCGACAACGCGATTCTGGACGAGCAGGCGAGATTCATAACGATGCGTCAGCTCGCTCCCGACGAGCACGAGCTGTACGACAAGCCGGATATATCGGACGAGAGTGCGAGCATATACGAGCACTGCGTGCGCGCGCTGCGCAAGGCGTCCACATTCGGGCAACACGATCTGCCATTGATCGGAAGCGGTGACTGGAACGACGGGTACAGCCGGGTCGGAATCGGAGGGAAGGGAGTAAGCGTCTGGCTCGCGTGGTTCCTCATTGCGACGCTGAAGCGCTTCGCCGAGATCAGCGCATCGCGTGGCGATACGGGGACGCACGACGATTTCCTCGCGATCGCGGAGCGTTACCGGAACGGAATCGAGACCAACACGTGGGATGGCGACTGGTACGTTCGCGCGTACTACGACGACGGTTATCCGCTCGGCTCGAGCAAGAGCGACGAAGCCAAGATCGATTCCATCGCGCAGAGCTGGAGCGTGCTCTCCGGAGCGGGACATCCACAACGCGCACAGTCGGCGATGGTATCCGTCGACCAGCACCTTGTTCGGAACGACGCGCAGCTGGTCATGCTGCTAACACCGCCATTCGACAAGACCACTCACGATCCTGGCTACATCAAGGGTTATCTACCCGGTGTACGCGAGAATGGCGCGCAGTACACGCACGCAGCTACGTGGGTGATCTGGGCGCAGGTGATGAACGGCAACGGCGCGCACGCGTTCGAGCTGTTCCAGATGCTGAATCCTGTGATGCACTCGAACACGAGAGAGGCCGTCGAGAACTACAAGGTCGAGCCTTACGTGGTCGTGGCCGACATCTACACCGCCGACCAGCATCTGGGACGC
This sequence comes from Gemmatimonadaceae bacterium, assembly GCA_035553335.1. Classification (GTDB taxonomy): domain Bacteria; phylum Gemmatimonadota; class Gemmatimonadetes; order Gemmatimonadales; family Gemmatimonadaceae; genus Fen-1247. The sequence goes on along the minus strand of DATNCZ010000241.1, from coordinate 3,961 downwards.
GGTGGCTGGACGTGGTACACGGGCAGCGCGAGCTGGTACTATCGCACGGGTCTTGAAGGAATACTCGGCTTCACCAAGCGCGGTGATCGGCTTACGATGAATCCGTGCATTCCGCCCACCTGGGATGGATTCACGATCGAATACATCTACCAGTCGGCGACGTACACGATCGAGGTGCGCAATCCGGCACACGTCCAGCGCGGCGTGAAGAGCGTAACCCTGGACGGCGCCGCGGTGGCCGATGGAGCCGTGCAGCTGCGCGACGACGGAGCGCACCACACCGTGATTGTGGAGATGGGGTGACGTTGATGCATCTGCAGTAGGGCAGGCACGGAGGCCTGCCCTTACGTCCGCGCAGGCTCCAGGTCCGCGATCGCAGGCCCGTTCACTACCTTGCCATACGGATCGAAGCGGGAGCCGTGGCAGGGACAGTCCCACGTCTTTTCGGTGTCGTTCCAATCGACGATACAGTAAAGATGCGTGCAGACTGCGGAACATTCGTTGACTTTGCCGAACGCGTCCTTGTAAACCGCGATCTTGTGCATGCCGCGACGTATGACCGCACCCGAGTTGTTGGGAATCTCGTCAGCGCTCCCAGCGTCGCCCGGTGTTATCCAGCTCGAATATTGTTCCGCCACATTCAGGTTTTCGCGAGCGAAATGCGGCGCCGCGCGCAGTGCTATGCGGCTCGGATCATAAATATCCGCCCACGGATTCGGGACACCCATGATCAGATCCGTGAGAAGGATGCCGCCAATGGTGCCGTGCGTAATCCCGTGCCCTGAATCGCCCGTGATGATGTAGATGTGCTCGTCGGCACCGGGGTTCTTTCCGATGAATGCAAGGCTATCCACCGGCTCCAGAACCTGTCCCGACCAGCGATACAGGACGTCCTGCGCCATGGGAAAGCGCTCGCGCGCCCACCGTTCGAGCCGTGCAAAGCGTTGTTCCATGTCCTGCGCCTGACCGGTCTTGTGATCTTCTCCGCCAACGATGAGCACTTCGTAATCGGCGTCCGGCCTGTCTGCGGAATGCACGCGAACATAATGATACGGATCGGCAGTATCCCACAGAAGCATGTGCGGGATGGCGTCGGACGGCACGCGCAGTGCCACCACGTACGTGCGATACGCGGCCTGTTTGGTGTGCATGACCATCCAGTCGTTCACCGGCGAGTTCGTGGCGACGACTACGTCATCGGCAATGATGGTGTGGCCGTCGTCAGTAACCACTTTCGCGGGCGCGCCATCCTCGATGCTTCTTGCTTTCGTTCCCGAGTAGATTCGGCCACCATCGCGTGTAATGGCGCGTGCCAGTCCATTCAGATATCGCAATGCATGAAACTGCGCCTGACGTGGAAACCGAAGCGCGACGCCGGTGTCGAATGCGTCGAGTGGCGCACATTCGACCAGCTCCGTATCGGTGAGCCCTGCCTGATGGCTGGCTTCCAGTTCGTCCGTAAGAAGTTCGCTCTTTGCTCCTTTGTGGAGGAAAAGAAACCCGTCCACGCGCTCGAAATCGCAATCGATACCTTCCAGCTCGGCGATGGCTTCGATCCGCTGGATCGCGGCCGTATGCGAATCGGCGGCACGCCGAGCCCCTTCATCACCGAAGAGTGTGGCGAGATTGGAATAGCGATCGTCGAGCGCATTGGAGATGTGCGCAGTGGTTCTGCCCGTCTCGCCACTGCCCACCGGGCCATCGTCGATTACGATCACCGCCTTGCCGGCACGCGTGAGAAGGTACGCGGTGGTCAAACCGGAAATGCCGGCTCCGATGATGCAAACGTGCGCGCGTTCATCACTCCCGAGCGGCGGGAACGAGAGGACTTGGGCCGTGTCCATCCAGAGAGATTCGGTCGCGCCGGAACCGGAGTACATGCTTGTCAGTGGTTCGAGGTCTTGGTTGAATATCTTTCCCCAGAGCATTCGGTATGCCACGTCCGCACGGAGCCCAAATGACCGACTCGAACTCGCCTTCACCGCAAACGCACGGCGGATCCACCAGCACCTGGGTCATCGACCAGATCGAGAACGGCGTAGCTGCCGTCGAAATCAACGGCAATCACGTTGTCACCATGCCGATCGACGTGCTGCCAAAGGGGGTAACGGAAGGCGACGTGCTGCGCGTCACCATATCACAGGATCCGGCGGAGCTGGCGCGACGCCTTGCGAAGTCGGCTGCTCAGGTGGCGAAGGGCGGGACCGGCGGCAAGGGTAACATCACCCTCTAGATGCTCGATCTTGTTCGCTGATCAATTCTCACTTCCAGAGCATCCACGCGCGCTTGCCCTGCGATCGCTCGGCCCATTCAGATCCTTGCCAGGCCGGGAGGGTGTGATGGTGTAGCCGCCGTCCGGCACACCCGGCGATTGTATCGTGACCGTGCCGTTCTGATCGGTGCGATACCACTGCACTCCAGCATTGCGGTATTCCGCCTTTGCCTGCTGATGCATGTGACCGTAATCGTTTACCGCACCAAGTGACGCGACTGCCCAGGTCGGCTGAGTAAGCTCCAGATAGCGTGGCGTCACGCCGTTGCAGCTGCCGTGATGGTCGGCCTTCAGGACATCGACCTTCATGCCGGGGTTCACCGCGTAGCCTGCCACCTCGAAGTGCGCTATCGCGGCGTGTTCGGCGTCGCCCGCGATCCACATCGTAAACGATGCCGAATCCGCACCGACGAGCTTCACTGCGACGGAGCGGTTGTTCGGTTTGGCGGGCGCTGCCAGTGGTCGCATGATGTGCATCGTTGCGCCGCCGCGCAGGGTGATCGTGCACATCGCCTCGCCGTCGCCGCACGGGTCATCCGTGCTTCGATACTGCAGGCTGTCAGGCTGAACCCGCGAGATGACCGAGTCGCGCAGTCGGGCGAGCGTGGAAGCGGCGGAAGGGTCCTTGTCCTCGAAGAAGTACCGGATCCTGATGTGACGGCGCGAATCGAATAGCGGAAGCAGCCCGGTGTAGTGATCGGAGTGTTGATGGGTGAGGATCACGACGTCCACGGTTCTGTTGTTCAACCCGAGCGAATCGAGCAGGAATCCCATCCGGCGAGCATCGGGACCGCCGTCGATCAGGACCCGGCTGTCCCCGTTGTGGATGTACGTCGCATCGCCCTGCCCGACATCGAGATCGCGCACCGTTATCGCAGGAGCGGGCGGATCGTTCACGCTCGCGTCGCGCTGAATCATCCCGCCAGCGCCACTGCTACCGCCCATCCCGAACATGCCGTACGCGATGATGCCGAGAAAGGCGAGTGCTGCGGTGGCGATGAGGATTCTGCGCATGAGACAAGAATAAGCGATGAATCGAGCCGGGATCGAAACACCGATGCGGCGGCATCATCGAATGTGGATCGGTTACCCCGTGAACTCGAGCACGGCCCGCACCGGCGCCGCATCCAGTCCCGCTACCTTCATCGGTAGCGCGTCCAGCACGTATTCGCCCGGCTCGGCCTCGCGCAGATCCAGATTCTCCAGCACGCATACGCCGCGGTCCAGCAGCTCGTGGTGCACATCCAGCGTCTTGCTCTCCCGATCGTCCGCGGACGGGCAGTCCATGCCAACGAGAACCACGCCACGCGCTACCAGGTTCCGCGCGCAATCGACCGACAAGCTCGGCCAGCTCTCGGGAAACATGCCACTCGCGATGCTCCGTCCGGTCCTGAGCAGCAGACGCGTCGTCGCAGCGTACCCGCGCGTGCGACGATCGATCTCTTCGATCTCGATCTCGCCGGCGAGATCGGTCACGTCCACAACGACAACCGGCCCCCGGAAGGCTGCGATCGCCAGCGATTCAGATCCCGCCTCGCCGCGCGTTACGTGCAGCGGCGTATCCGCGTGCGTCCCCGCGTGCGGGCTCGATGTCACCGCGCTCACGTTCACGCTCGATCCCTCGTCCATGTTCCACGTCCAGAGACAGGAAAACGGCGTGTCGCCCGGCCACACTGGTGTGTCGGGCGA
>DATNCZ010000240.1:0-3366 GCA_035553335.1 Gemmatimonadaceae bacterium | reverse complement strand
GAGCTCTGGACGATACCGACCGACGAGGAGCTGCTCATCGCACGTGATACGTGGCGAATCGTGAGCGGCGAAGCACCACACGCTTAGGTGCGGGAGGCTCGCGGGAAGTACGCCGCCCAGGTGTGCGCCGTTGCAGCGTATGTCCATTCGCTCGGCCATCGCTGACCCGCGGATGATTCCCCCAGGGGGCTGCAGGAGATGTACTCTATAGAAGAGTAGCGCCACGAGCGCACACGCAGGCACGACGGTTGACTTGTCTCGCCGATCTATATTACTATATTGTTATATAGTATTGTAGCTATACAACCGCCAACGCCCATGCGCAAATCCACAGTCGGAGTTCTTGCAGTCGTACTTGGCGGGATGGCCGCTCAGCCAGCCGGCGCCCAGATCACGCTCGCTCAAGCTCTTCGACAGGCAGATCGGTCGGCGTATGCCAACCGCGCCGCGGCCGCCACGGCGTCAGCACAGGACGCGCGGGCAATCGCTCCGCTCCAGGGTGTCCTCCCGAACGTCCGGCTCGAGGCCGGATACACGAGAACCACAGATCCCATCGGTGTCTTCGGAGACAAGCTCCGGCAGGGGATCGCCACGCAGGCTGACTTCGACCCGGCACGATTGAACTCCCCTGCTGCAATGGGCAATTACCAGGGCGGCGTTGTGCTCGAACAGCCCATTTTCAATGCCGACGCGTGGGCAGCCCGTACCGCCGCCCGCCGCGGCGCCGACGCCAGCCACGCGAATGCAGCGTGGACCAGACTCTCGACTCGAGTGGACGTCGTGCGTGCGTATTACGGTGCCGTGCTCGCATCGGAGCGGGCCGCAACTCTTCGCGCAGCAGCTCGCGCCGCCCACGCACACCTCACGCAGACGGAAGCCATGGTGCGACAGGGCATGGTTACACGTTCTGACGCACTGCTTGCATCCGTGCGAGTAGCCGACATCGAAGCGCAGCTCGCCGAGTCGGAAGGTAACGTCGACACTGCGCAACGCGAGCTTGCCATGATTCTCGGCATGCCGCCGGCCGAACTGATGAACACATCGGAGGCGCCATCCTCGCTCCCGTCGGCGGACCGCATTCGCGCAGTGGTCGCGGGCGACACCGCCGCAACGATGGCACCACGTGAGGATGTACGCAGCGCGCAGCTGCGATCGGAGAGAGCGCGCGCCGACGCGCTTCGCGCACGCGCAACATATCTACCACACGTCAACTCGTTCGCCCGGTACGACTGGAACGCTCCCAACCGACCCTACAGTGGCCAGCGGAACTGGACAGTCGGAATCATGGCATCATTGAGTCCGTTCGGCAGCGCGGCCGAATTGTCCGACATCCGCGCGACCGCCGGAAATGCGTCCGCGGCGCAGGCGCAGGCGGATGCAACCCAGGCCCAGGCGTCGCTGGAAGCTGCGCAGACACGCACAGCTCTCTCGGTTGCGCTGACCAGACTTCGCATCGCCGAGCAATCCGTAGTGCAGAGCGCTGAAGCTCACCGGATAGTGTCGCGCAAATATGAAGGTGGCCTGGCAAGCATTGTAGATCTGCTCGATGCACAGTCGGTCGAGATGAGCAGTGCTCTCGCTCTTTCCGAGGCCCGGTATCGTGCGATCATTGCGGATGCCGAGCGACGTCGTGCACTCGGCGCCGACCCGGCATCTCTCACCGCGCTCGACAACGACGACGCGGCAGCCGCTGCGGCGCCAACTGTCGGAGTCGCGCCAGCTTCGAATCCCCGCGCGCAGCGCCAGCCCTGATCCCTTCGGCTCACTCCAGGAATACCCGATCATGCGTATCCGATTGTTCGATGCAAGCACCGTGGGAGTTCTCGCACTTGCAGCCTGTTCGCCGTCCAGAACGGAGACGGCCAGCCACGCGCCTGTTCGGCTGGCGGGCACGCCATACACGCTCGAGGACACGACGGTGCAGGCTGTGTTCGATGCCGATGGTGTTGCGCTGCCGCTGCGACAGGCAACGCTGAGCACCAAGCTCATGGGCAACGTCGTATCGGTGCTCGTGGCAGAAGGTGACGCCGTCACTGCTGGTCAGCGGCTCGTACGGATCGATGCACGCGAGCTTGCGGCAAGGCAGACCCAGATCGCAGCGTCGATTGCGGATGCCGAGGCGATCCAGAGCGACGCCGCAACACAGGCTGCGCGCATTCGCGCTCTGTACGCGGACAGCGCGGCGACTCGCTCACAGCTGGATGCCGTCGAGACCGGGCTCGCGCGGGCCAACGCCGGCGTGCACGTTGCGCGGGCATCCGCCGCCGAACTCGGTGCCATGAGCGCCTACGCCGACGTACGAGCGCCCTTCGCCGGCATCGTGACGCATCGATTCGTGGATCCGGGGGCGTTCGCAACACCCGGTGCACCGCTCGTGACCGTGCAGGACGCCAGCCAGCTTCGGCTCAGTGCGACCGTAACACCAGACATTGCACAACTGGTTCGGCGCGGGCAGTTGCTGAGAGCGACCGTCGAAGGTGCGCAGGTCACTGCGCGCGTGGAAGGGGTCGTACCATCGGCGAGTGGCAATCTGTACACCATCAACGCGCTCGTCCCGAACGCGCGCGGCGCACGCCTGTCAGGAAGCGTCGCGACTCTGTCGGTGCCGCAGAATACACGGAGTGCGCTCGTAGTGCCGCTTGGCGCGGTCTCGCGCTCGGGCGACCTCACCGGTGTAACGCTTCGAACTGCCGAGGGCGATGAGAAGCGCTGGGTGCAGCGGGGACACACGACGGGGGCGGGCGTGGAGGTCATTTCCGGCTTGCGCGCTGGCGACGTGATCGTGATACCGGCTCCCGCCGGGAGACGCTGAGTCATGGGCATCGCAGGACGCATCGCCCGGGCTTTTATTCGATCGAAGCTGACTCCTCTGCTCGCGTTGGCGTCGCTTGGCCTCGGCGCGCTCGGCATCCTTGCGACACCGCGCGAGGAGGAGCCGCAGATTTCCGTGCCGATGATCGATGTGATCTCGACCTTGCCTGGCGCATCACCGCGCGAAACCGACAACCTGCTGGCGCGTCCGATCGAGCAGCGCATGCTGGAGATACCTGGCGTCGACCACGTGTACTCGCTCTCCGGCGATGGCTATGCGATGGTAACCGTACGGTTCAAGGTCGGCGAAGATCAGGAACGAAGCGTGACGAGGGTGCAGGCGAAGCTCGCTGGTGCGATGGATGAACAGCCGCCGGGAGCCAACCCGCCAGTCGTAAAGGCCCACTCCATCGATGACGTACCGGTGCTGACGCTCACCCTTCACTCATCGAGTTATGACGCGAACATGTTGCGACAGATCGCCGGCCATCTCGAAGATGAGATCCGCACTGTTCCCGACGTCGCGCAGACATTCGTTGTGGGAGGCCAACCCAG
>DATNCZ010000239.1:0-2368 GCA_035553335.1 Gemmatimonadaceae bacterium | reverse complement strand
AGCCGCTGAGCGGATTCGTCGCGCATCGTGCGACACGGAACGACAGCGTCCGATTAGTATCGTTAGATGCAACTCTCGACCAGACAGTACAACTTGCTGGAGCGCGCCATCGCCGATGGCCTTCGGATCGTCGTCTATCGGCGCGGATCGGAATTCGTCGTCCGGCCGGAGTCGCTCGGCCTTCGCGCGGGACGTGAGGCCATCGAGACTATTCAGCCGGCAACGGGAGACCGCATGACGATCTATCTCGACGATCTGGAAGGTTTCGAGATTGTCGATGCCTGAGACCCCCGACGAGATAATCGCGGTCTTCGCGGACGAATCCTGTCTCGGAAACGGCCGCGAAGGCGACAACGCCGGGGGCGCCGGCGGGTTGATCGAGTGGAAGAGTCCGGCAACGGGCCAGATCGTGCGATGGGATTACTGGATCAGCGAGCCGGCGACGACCAATAACCGCATGGCCCTCCGATCGGTGATCGAAGCGTTTCGCGGCATCTCGGCGAAGCGGAAGCGGTTCGCCGTAGTATTCACCACGGATTCCAGATACATCGTCGACGGGATGACGAGTTGGGTGCATGGCTGGGCGAAGCAGGGATGGAAACGCAAGAGCGGTCCGATCGAGAACCTGGAGCTCTGGAAGGAAGCGCTCCGCGCGCTCGGCCCGCATCACTGTGAGTGGCGCTGGGTGCGCGGGCACAATGGACAGCCGCAGAACGAATACGCCAACCATCTCGCCACGAGAGCCGCGGCGGCGCAGAACTCTTCCGGCGGACTGGTCGAGTCCGGCTTCGACGCCTGGCTCGTCGAGCACGGAGGGACTGGCGTGACGACGCAAACGATTGCACCATTTCCGAACCACGAAACGTTCAAGGGGAAGCACCGAGAATGGACGATCTAGATCGCCTCTATCGCAGACTGGTACACAACATCCGCGCGACGCGTCCGGAATACCTCAAGATTCCGTTCAGCGTGCGCGAGCTGTACGAGCAGATCGTTCCATATCGCCACAATCGCCGCGAGCTGGCGATCGAGACCAACGACGATTACGAAACGGCAGTCGCGCGGCTTCTTTCGGGCGAGCGCAATTATGTGACCGCTGATCCCGCGATGCAGGAATCGCTGCAGCGCGAGCTCGCGTCACCGACCGGCGATCCTGGTGTGTTCAAGGATTACGCGAATGCGACGCTGACACTTACAGCTGCCGCGGAATCCGCGCTGACACCCGTGCCACCGACAGCGGGTTCCGGGATGAATACTCCGACTTCGGGATCGGAGCGGCAGGAATCGCATCGCGAGATGACACCCGGTCAGAGCGCGGTCGCGGCCTTCGACGCGATGTCGCCCGCGGCTGTAGCGCCCGAAGTTCCCACTGCGCCGGTTCCCACGTTGCTGGAGTCGCTGTCGACGATCGACGTTCCAACCGGATGTCGTTTCTGCGGCGGCACGCTGCCGGAGGGACGCGAGACCAACTACTGCCCCCACTGCGGCGAGAATCTCCGCACGCGCCGCTGTCCGGCGTGCGGGTCGGAGATGGATACTTCGTGGAAGTTCTGTGTGACGTGCGGGAGAGCAGCGACCTAGGGACTGCCGCGTAGCTGCATCGTCACTGCTTGTCGGAAGGCCAGCGTAATCGAGCACCAGCACCGAGTCGCTCCAGGTGACGGCCACTGTTACGCTCGCACAGAACGATAGCTACCCCGATCGCCGTTCATTCGCTGCGGTTACCGCTGCACCGCCGAGCGCGCGGTCTCGGTGATCAACCGCGCGCCGCGTTGATATGTGAAGTACGCGTACGCCCACTGCAGCAAGACGCTCAGTCTGTTTCGGAAGCCGATGAGGTACGTGATGTGGATTCCGAGCCACAGGAACCACGCGAGCCGCCCACCAACCTGGATCTTCCCGCCGAACAGGTTCGCGATCGCCTTTCCGCGGCCGATCGTCGCGAGGTCGCCCTTGTTGAAATAATCGAAGTCGGAGCGCGGCCGTCTTTCGATGGTTGCGATTATGTTCCTCGCCGCGACGCGACCTTCCTGCATTGCGACCTGCGCGACGCCTGGCGCAGGCTGACCGTTCTTCTGCAGTGCGTGCGCGAGATCACCGATGACAAAGACATTGGGATGGCCCGGGATCGAAAGGTCTCGTTCCACTATCACCTGCCCCGTTTTTGTAAGGGGCACACCAAGTGACTTCGACGCCGGCGATGCAACGTTTCCAGCAGCCCAGAATACGGAACGTGTCCTGATCTTGTGGTCACCAACGTAAACGGCATCAGGCTCGATACGCGTCACGGCCGACGACGTTCGCACATCGACCCGCAGCTCGCCAAGGTCGCGCGCGGCGCGCGCAGCGAGCGCCTCAGGGAACGCTG
>DATNCZ010000238.1:0-4388 GCA_035553335.1 Gemmatimonadaceae bacterium | reverse complement strand
GAGCGAGCCAGCCAGACACCGCCTACACTGAGCAGTACGACGACCAGATATATGACGCGCCGCTGCGCTGCGAGGATGTCGAAAAGACGCACTGGTCGCTACCGCCGGGGGACAGTGACTTTACTGCTGTCTTCGAGGCCGTACGCCCCGGTAGTCACGACCGTCTCACCTACGACGAGTCCCTTGGTGATCTGGACAAGAGAGTCGCCACGTGTGCCGATTTCGACCGGCGTCGCGTACGCGACCCCCTTTTTCACTACGTAGACCTTGAACCCGGTGCTATCGGGAACGAGTGCGTCGGATGGAATGGACAGCGCGCTCGTCGAACCGGTGACGGCGATCTTGCCGGAAAGAGTTTCACCGAGCCTGAGCGGGCGTGTCGATGATGCAACGTGCACTCTCACCGGTACTGCGCGCGTTGCCGAGTCGATCGCAGCGCCCACCGCGATCACCGAACCGCGGGCCACCACTGTGGCCGAAGGGATGTCGCTATCCGCGAAGCTCACAGCGGCGCCGCGACGTACCGACCCCGCATCCGCAGGCGACAGTTGCAGGAGAACCTGAAGCGCGCTGGGATCCGCGATTGCGACGAGTACCTGGGCCGGATCCGCGGACGCACCGGTGACGGCATTCATCTTCGTGACCACACCGGAGATCGGGGATCGCAGCGTGGATAGCGCATACGTGCGATGCGCAGCGACCGCGGCCGCTTTCGCCTGAGCGAGATCCGCGCTCGCCTGATCAACCGTCTTGCGTGGCACGATTCCCTGTTGCGCAAGCTGTGAAGCGCGATCGTAGGCACTCTGCGCCGCGGCCAGCGCTGCGTCAGCGCCGGCCGAGGCAGCCCGTAACGTTGCAGCATCGAGTTCGATCAGTGCTTCACCGGACTTCACATTCTGTCCGGCCGTCACCAGCACGCGAGCAATCCGCGATGGAGCAGGCGCACTCAGCTCGGCGTATCCGGTCGGGCTGGATACAACTGTGCCAACGGCCCGAACCGTCGGAGTGAACGCAGCCGTCATTACCTGCGCCGTCTCGACAGTGACGACCGGAGTTACATCGGCTTCACCGGCGTCATCGGACTTGCCGCATGCGGAAAGCGCCGCCAGCGCTCCGAGTGCGAGCAGCAGTCGACGATCCATCATTGTGTGACTCCGTTTGCGGTGAGTACGCGAACCAGCGCCGAGGCGACGTTTGCAGCCACGAGGTCCGTGACGTACTGTGCCTGCGCGTCGTGCTGAGCTCGCCTCGTTTCGAGTATGTCGCCGATCGCCATCTCTCCCGCGGTAAATGCGCGTTCCGCCATCGATACGTTCCGGGTAGCTGCATCCATGATCGTGCGATCGCGCCCGATGCGCGACTCCGCGACCGACTGTGTACGATATGCCCGAGCGAGCTCAGTGGCTGCGTTCAGTCGTGCAATCGCAAGTTCCGCCTGGGCGCGTGTAACGTCGGCGTGCGCCGCTTCGATCGCGCCGCCGTTGCGGTTGAAGAAGGGAATAGGGAGTGCAACGCCGACCGTTGGCAGCAGTCCCTTCTCTGCACCGGTCGGATCCTTCGCATCCGCTCCAAATTGAATCGACGGCACGCCGAACACGCTGCGACGCTGAAAGATGAGAGTCTGCTGCGCGGAGGTAACCGCGGCGCTTGCCGCGGCGACCGTAGGCGTCGCGGTCACGTCCGAGGCGGCGGGCACGATCCGGATCGACGGGGCCGCAAGGGAATCACGCAACGTAACGACGATCGTATCGCCACGAAGCCCCATTGCCGCCTGCAGCTCGAGTCGGGTATCGATGGCCTCGAGGGAGTCGGCGTTTGCGGCGTTCGCAGCCTGCGCTGCTGACACTTCCGCGAGGTTCACGTCCAGGTCGCTGGCATCACCGGCGTCCCTACGCGTCTTCGTGTCGCTCAACAGCTTTGCCGCATCGACCGCAGTCGCGTGCGACAGCGCAGCGCGAAGCTCCGCACCCTGCGCCGTCGTGTACATCGTATCGACGTTGAGCTCGATTGCGGCGCGTGCCGCAAGAAATCCGAAGCGTGCGCTGGTACGAGCCGCTTCAGCTGCACGGACACGTGCGCCGCGAATCCCAGGCAGGTCCAGCGGCACGTCAAAGGAAAAGTGATTCTGCGGCGCATCCTTCGAGTAGGACAGCGTCAGCGAAGGATTGGGATACTCGCGCGCCGATCTGAGCCGCGCTGCCGCCGCGAGCGTGTCCGCGCTTATCGCGGTCACCAGCACGGACTTGCCGAGCGCCGCCTGAATCGCCTCTGAACGGCTCAGCGGCTGTTGGGCGCGAAGGACGGGAACGACGCTCAGGAATGTGAGCGCGCCCGCACACCAGAGGGTGCGGGCGCTCTGCATTGACCTGACGGCACATGTAATGGTCGTCACGCGGTCAAGCTAGTCGGTTTCACCTGTCACGGACATTACACCCGCTAGCGCTGCCGGGCGGTTATCGTGCCCGCCGCCATTCCAGTCCGGAGACGCGCACAGTTCCGGGATAGGGAGTGGTTTCGCCCTTTATCGCCTTCCAGAGAATACGATTGAAGCTGTTCTCGTCGGCTCTGTCTTCCTCGGAGAGATCGAGCCGCGCGGACGCGGCCGCTCCGACCGTCGCTTTCGTATTCTTCTCATTCAGATCGATGCCTGGTACAATCGCGACGTATGGCGTGAGATCGGGTTTCGATGTCCATATGTCACGCAGTGGCCGACCGTAGAAATCGAACTGCGACAGCGATCCGGTGTGGAGGATCTCGCTCATCGTCGCGATCACATCGGTGGTGTTGGTCCAGCGATGAATCACACCACCTCGGTTGTACGCAGATATGACAAAGGCTGGCGCGCGATGCGAGTCCACATGATCGGGACCATTCTGCGCGTCATCCTCGACGACAAAGACGACGGTGTTCTTCCAGAACGGAGAGCGCGACAACGCCTCTATCATGCGGCCCAGCGCAAGATCGTTGTCGGCCATGAACGCGCGCGGAGTTCGGGAACCGGCCCGAGTCGCGGCGGTATGGTCGTCGGGCAATCGGACGATCTCCAGCTGCGGCATCTCACCACTCTTCACGTATCCCGCGAATTCCCTGAGCCAGACATCCATACGGGCCTGATCCATGAGTTCCAGATCGAAGCCGGGATAGTCCGGATTGGTGTGCGTGGCGAGAAACGGCTTGTCGCCCACGTACACAGAGCGACCGTTGACCGTACGACGCACGACGAACTCGCCGTAGTTGCGCAGCGTGATGTTGGCGCGCTGCGCGAGGTCCCAGAGGTAGCCGTGCGCTGGCGCGCTCGCGTCGTCTTCATCAGGGTCCGCCCCCGAGCCATTGCGATTCGTACCTTCGTAGTCATAGCTACGGCCGCGACCCGAATAATTGCTCGCGACTGTCTTTTCCAGGTAGTCCGTTGCGTACGCGGCAGTCGACCAGTTGTGGCCGTCGGCGCTCACCTCCGCGTTCGTGAAGAATCGATCGAAATCACCAAATCGCTCGGCAAGCGCGTGATGGTTGGGGGCAACCTTCCGCGGGAAGAATACGAGTGAAGTGTCCCCATCGCCGATCGGCAGATCGCCCAGCACCTGATCGTAAGTGCGATTCTCCTTGATCACGTAAATCACGTGCTCGAAGGGCGGATACATCGTGGAGGTGCCTGTGTGCGACCTCGCATCCCAACCTTGCGCGCGTGCAACCCGCGCCGAAAGCGGCGCCAGCGTCGCCGAATCGGCGCGAGCGAGCGTCAGCGTCATCAGTGAGCCAGACGTCTGTCCGAGCGTATATGCACGTGATCCCTTTGGCGCAGGATGATGCGGATCCGGGCCGTCCGGATTGGGCGCCGTGCCATGACCCTTCCCGCTCAACACCATTAGCGTGTCTTGCGCGACATAGACGGCCGTGGGATACCAGTCGACAGGAATGCGCCCAACCAGCCGATCGGCACCGTGCGCCGCCGCGACACCAGCCACCGCTGCGCTGAGGTCGAATACTGCAACCGCGTTGTCATCTGCCTCAGCCGCGAACAGTCGTGTTCCATCACTCGAAAGCGCAAGCGCATTCGGCGTGCTCCCCTCCGCGGGCCCTGTCGGCGGCGGATCGAGCAGACGCGCTATGACCTTGCGGCTCTTCGTGTCGAGTACCGAGATGCGATCCATGCTCCCGGACGCAACGAACAGTCGCGAGCCATCGCCATTCAACTGCAGCGCCGACGGATGCCGATCGACCACGATGCGTCCGGCGTCCTCGAGCGGCGTCGAGCCATTGGGCTGAAACACGGACACCGTATTCCCGCCCCACGCCGATACGTACACGGTGCCGTCAGTGGCGACGACAACGCCGTATGGATAACGTTCCGTCGCGAGCCGCTGCACAACGTGCCCGCTCGCGAGGTC
>DATNCZ010000237.1:0-3299 GCA_035553335.1 Gemmatimonadaceae bacterium | reverse complement strand
CTCTTCCCGATCAATTCGTTGATGCTGCATGGAATGATCTATGCCAGGCAGGCGCACAATCTGATGACCGATCCCGGCAACGACTTCACATCGGAAGTCCGTGACTACTTCGGTACCGGATCTCAGCTGCAGGAGATGTACATCACGCCATCGCTGCTGTCACAGGCGAACTGGGACACGATCGCCGAATGCGCTAAGTGGTCGCGCTACAACGCTCAGACACTGGTCGACACGCACTGGGTGGGCGGTGATCCGCAACGACTCGAGCCCTATGGCTGGGCGTCGTGGTCGCCTCGCAAGGGGATTCTCACGCTTCGCAATCCGAGCAACGTCGCACAGAACATCGCGATCGACGTCGAGCGTGCGTTCGAGCTTCCGGGTTCGGCACCGCGGAAGTATTTCGCGCGGAGTCCGTGGGCACAGTACCGCGGGCAGCCACCGATTCGTTTCCGCGCCGGCGAAGAACGCAAGATCCGTCTCGAACCCTTCGCGGTAATAACCCTTGAGATGGCAACGGCGTAGGGCGTGGATGCATCCGCGCCTCTCTCCGGAATCACACAATAATTTGTATCGCCACCCGCGGATGCATCCGCACCCTGACGTTACCGCACCTACACCTACATAGCCAACAGGATACAACCGAATGCAGCTGACGTCGCTTGACTGGGTGATCGTCGCGGTAAGCCTCTTTCTCTGCTATCTGCCGGCACTGTTCTACATCCGGCGCTCCCAGTCGAGCGTGGCGGAGTTCTTTACATCCGGTCAGTCGGCGCCATGGTGGCTGGTCGGAACGTCGATGGTGGCGACGACGTTCAGCACGGACACGCCGAATCTGGTCACGGACTTCGTGCGCTCCCACGGTGTCTCCTACAACTGGGTCTGGTGGGCCTTCCTGCTAACGGGAATGGCCACGGTCTTCTTCTACGCTCAGCTGTGGCGTCGCTCGGGCGTTCTCACCGATCTCGAGTTCTACGAGCTGCGCTACTCCGGTCGCCCCGCTGCGCTCGTGCGCGGGTTCCGGGCTGTGTACCTCGGCTTCTTCTTCAACATCATGATCATGTCGACGGTAACGCTCGCCGCCGTGAAGATCGCGAACGTGATGCTCGGCTGGGGCCGTCTCGAAACGATCGTGATCGCCGGAACGGCGTGCGTTCTGTTTGCCTCGATATCGGGCCTTTGGGGTGTGCTCGCGACCGACATGGTCCAGTTCGCGCTCGCGATGATCGGCGTGATCGCCGCCGCGTATGTCTCGCTGGATCAGCCGGCCGTCGGCGGGCTCGCTGGAATGCTCTCGAAGATCGACCCAAAGACACTGTCGCTCCTTCCGGATTTCAGCGACACTTCGCTCACTCTCACCGTTCTCGTCATCCCGCTCACAATCCAATGGTGGTCGGTGTGGTACCCGGGTTCGGAGCCCGGCGGCGGTAGCTACGTCGCGCAGCGCATCCTCGCATCCAGGAACGAGCGTCACGCTCTCGGTGCAACCCTCTGGTTCAACGTTGCGAACTACGCTTTGCGTCCCTGGCCGTGGATAATCGTCGCGCTCTGCTCCATGCTGGTCTTCCCGACGCTTGGCGACATTCACCGCGCATTGCCAAACGTCGATCCGAAGCTGATCGGCAACGATCTCGCCTATCCGGCGATGCTCACGTTGCTTCCGGTCGGAATGAAGGGACTGATCATCGCCGCGCTGTTCGCAGCGTACAGATCGACGATGGAAACGCATCTCAACTGGGGATCATCCTATCTGGTGATCGATTTCTACCAGCGCTTTCTCGCGCCTGGAAAGAGCGAGCGTCACTACCTATGGATATCGCGTTCACTCACTGCTGTCCTGATGATTGCCGCGGGCGCATTCACCCTGTTTCTATCGACCGCCAGTGACGCATTTCAGTTGCTGCTGTCCGTCGGCGCCGGAACCGGACTCATCTATCTGCTCCGCTGGTTCTGGTGGCGCATAAATGCGTGGAGCGAGATATCGGCGATGGCATCGTCGTTCATCGTCGCGATTGGATTCTTCGTGGCCGAGAAGATGGGTCACGCGGCCCCCGAGCCGATGCCGCTTCTCGTCACCGTTGCGGTAACTACCGTGGTCTGGGTTTCCGTCACCGTGTTCACGAGCCCTGCCGATCACGCGACGCTGCTTCGCTTCTACGAGCTCACGCGTCCTGCTGGCCCGGGATGGAAGGCGATTCGTGCGGAGTCCAAAATTGCCGCCTCACCTGACAGTCTGCCACAGATGCTGATCGGCTGGACTTCCGGTGTCATGTTCGTTTACGCAGGCCTGTTTGGAACCGGCAGCATCATCTATGGCCGCACGTTCCAGGCATCGATATGGTTTGTGGCATTCATCGTAAGCGGCGTTGTGCTCATGCAGGTCGTGCGACGCATCTGGTCGGCAGACGAGCCAGTGCGCAGCGACGACACATCTGCGATTGCCGCCAACCGACCGTGCACCAAGGCTGTGATTCTGGCCCGCGGTCTTGGCAAGCGCATGCGCGAAGCCGACGCCAGCGCCGCCCTCGATCCGGACCAGGCCGCAGCCGCCGAGTCTGGCGTCAAGGGGATGATTCCCATCGGCCGGCCCTTCCTTGATTACGTGCTGAGCTCGCTCGCCGACGCCGGGTTCACCGACGTCTGCATCGTCGTCGCGCCGGATCATGCGGAGATGGAGAGCTACTACACCAGCCGCGCCATCCCGAAACGACTGCGCATCTCGTTCGCCGTTCAGTCCGCGGCGATCGGCACCGCTGACGCTGTGCTCGCCGCCGAGGAGTTCACAGCGGGCGAGCCATTTGTCGTGCTCAATTCGGATAACTACTACCCGTCTGCCCCTCTCACACGTCTCCGCCTTGCCAATGGACCCGCAACGCTCGGGTTTTCCCGCGGCGGACTGTTGGGCGGCAACATTCCCGCCGAGCGCATCGCGGCATTTGCATTGCTCGAAGTCGCGCCGGATGGCACCCTGCGCAAGATATCCGAGAAGCCCGACGCAGCATCGCTCGCGGTACTGGGCGACGACGTCGACGTGAGCATGAATTGCTGGCGCCTCACGTCCCAGTTCTTCCGTGCATGCAGAGACGTGCAACCGTCGCCGCGCGGCGAGCTGGAGCTTCCGTTCGCGGTGCAGTACGCGATCGACATTCTTGGAATGCGCTTCAAGGTCATTCCCGTGAACGAAGCTGTGCTCGACCTCTCCAGACGATCGGATATTCCGCGCGTCGCGGCTCTGCTCTCAGGGACTGAGGTATCACTCTGACCGATGTAGCCGCCCGTCTCAACGCGGCGGGAATGAGTAT
>DATNCZ010000236.1:0-5187 GCA_035553335.1 Gemmatimonadaceae bacterium | reverse complement strand
CCGCGCGGCGCGACGATGGCGGAGCGGAGCGACGATATGCGCACGCACTTCGATCATCTGCGGCGTGCAGTGGTGTGCGAGCCGCGCGGCAACGACGCGATCGTCGGAGCGCTGTTGACGCCGCCCGTGAATCCGGATTCGACGACCGGTGTGATCTTCTTCAACAACGGAACGTATCTGGGGATGTGCGGACATGGCGCGATCGGTGTCGTGCGCACACTGCAGCACCTCGGACGCGTTCAACCAGGCACAATCCGCATGGACACGCCGGTCGGAACGGTGTCGGCGGAGCTGAGTGTCGATGGCAGCGTGACGATCGAGAACGTCCCGTCGTTCTGTCATTCGCGCAACGTCGAGGTTCAGGTGCCAGGCATTGGTCTCGTAGTGGGCGACGTCGCGTGGGGCGGCAACTGGTTCTTCATCACGCACAACACGCCGATCCCGGTAACCGCCTCGAACGCGAAGGAATTGACCCGCGTGACGCAGGCGATTCAGGATGCGATCAACGCCGCCGGCATCACCGGCGCGAACGGGGAGCCGATCGATCACATCGAGATCTCGGCGGCACCGACGCGCGCGGATGCGGATTGCAGGAACTTCGTGCTGTGCTCTGGCGGCGAGTACGACCGCTCTCCGTGTGGCACCGGAACATCCGCCAAGCTTGCCGTGCTCTATGCCAAGGGTGAGATCACACTCGGGACCCGGTGGCGCCAGGAGAGCATCAGTGGAAGCCTTTTCACTGGTTGGCTCACGACGAACGAGCGCGGTGACCTGATTCCGCACATTCGCGGTACGGCTTACGTGACCGCCGAGGCGACGCTGCTATTCGACCCGACGGACCCGTTCCGCGGTGGAATCCCTTCGGCGTGACTCGCACTGCACTGGTGCTGCACGTGGACGGGACACGGTGACTGCGCACCACGACGCCGTGGTTGTCGGCGCGGGGATCGTCGGTGCAGCGTGCGCCGAGGCGCTATCGCGGTCCGGGATGAGCGTGCTGGTGCTCGACGCGAGCTTCGCTGGAAGCGGTACGACAGCGGCTGGCATGGGTCACCTGGTTGTGATGGATGACTCGCCTGCGCAGCTGGCGCTCACCGCTTATTCCGGACGGCTGTGGGCCGCACTGGCGCCAGAGCTGCCACGTAACGTCGAGCACGAGGCGTGCGGCACCCTCTGGGTTGCCGAAGATGACGAGCAGCTCGAAGCAGTGCGCGCGAAGCAGAGTGTCTATGCCGATAGCGGTGTCGCGACCGAGATACTGTCACCAGCGCAACTTGCCGAAGCCGAACCGCATCTGCGACCCGGGCTGGCGGGCGCCCTGCTCGTGCGCGGCGATGCTGTCATCTATCCGCCGAACGGTGCGCGGGCGCTGCTGCAGCGCGCGATCACCAACGGGGCCAGCCTGCGGGAGGGCGTTCGTGTAGACGCAATCGGCGCGCGTGAAGTGATTGCCGGCAACGAACGGATCTCATGCGACTGCGTGATCAACGCAGCCGGTGCGCTGGCGCCGGAGCTTACTCCCGGCATTCCCATCGTACCACGCAAGGGACATCTCGTCATCACAGACCGGTATCCGGGATTCTGCCGGCACCAGCTGGTCGAGCTTGGATATCTGACCAGCGCTCACACGATGACTACGGAATCGGTCGCATTCAACGTTCAGCCGCGGGCTACCGGACAGATGTTGATCGGTTCATCGCGCGAGCTCGTCGGATGGGACGGATCGATCAATCGGTCCATCGTGCGCAGGATGCTCGATCGCGCGCTCGACTTCATGCCGGGACTGGCGCTCGCATCGGCGATCCGGACGTGGACCGGCTTTCGTCCGACGACTCCGGACAAGCTGCCCCTCATCGGCTCGTGGGACGAGATGCCGGGATTATGGATCGCGGCCGGTCACGAGGGCCTGGGCATTACGACATCGGTTGGAACGGGACAGCTGCTCGCCGATCTCATCACCGGCCGCACGCCCGCGATCGATCCGGCGCCATTCGCTCCGTCGCGCGTGCTCGCCGGCGTTGGAGCGCATTGATGGCAATCAACGGTGCCGCGGCGGAGCTGAACATCGTCGTTGACGACCAGCGCGTTCGTGTGGCTGCGGGAACCACCGTAGCCGCCGCGCTGTTCAATCTTGGAACCGCGGCTTTCCGCAGATCGGTTTCAGGCGAGCCGCGCGGCCCCGTCTGTGGCATGGGCGTCTGCTTCGAGTGCAGGGTGACGATCGACAGCAGACCACATCAGCGTGCATGTCTGATCGCCGTCGTTGACGGAATGCACATTCGCACGGCCACCGAAGCATGATGGCGCCGCTCGCGGGCACTGATGCGACGCTCATCGTAGCGGACGTCGCGATCGTCGGTGCGGGACCGGCCGGAATCGCCGCCGCCGTCCGCGCGGCGGAGTCGCGTCTCCGTGTCGTCGTGCTCGATCGTGGGTTGGAAACCGGCGGGCAGATCTGGCGTCACATGAGTGGCAGCCCGGTTCCGCGCATCGCGCAGCACTGGATCGCGCAGCTGTCGCGCTCCGGTGCGCAGGTGATTCACGGTACATCGGTAGTAGATGTGCAGCACGAAGACGCAGAATTCGAGATCCTGGCGGATTCCTCCGGTAGCGCGCTGCGCGTACGTGCTGGCAGGATCATACTGGCGACGGGTGCGCGCGAACTGTTCATCCCGTTTGACGGATGGACGCTCCCGGGTGTAATGGGCATCGGCGGCGCGCAGGCATTGCTCAAGTCCGGTGCATCATTCGCCGGCAAGCGCGTGATCGTTGCCGGATCGGGGCCGCTCATGCTCCCAGTCGCGGCATCGCTCGCGACCTCCGGTGCGAAGCTGATACTCGTCGCCGAGCAGGCCCGGCGCAGCGCTGTGATGCGCTTTGCAGCCGGATTGTGGCGATCGCCTGCGCTGGTCGCGCAGGCGGCTCGCTATCGCTCGCGCTTTCTATCGACATCATACTCGACCGGCACGTGGGTGACTGCAGCACACGGAGCCGATCGGTTGGAGAGCGTGACGGTCACCGATGGTCGCCGGACGTGGCGTGAGGCAGTCGACGTGCTCTGCACCGGCTACGGCCTCGTACCGAACGTCGAGCTCGCACGACTGCTTGGCTGCGAGACGCGAGACGGGGCCATCGCAGTGGATGCCCAGCAGCGCACCACCGTTGCCAACGTGCTCGCAGTAGGCGAGGCGACGGGCATCGGCGGAGCACCATTGTCGTTGATCGAAGGCGAGATTGCCGGATCGTCCGTCTCGCCGCGGGGCCGTGTCTCCGATGCGTTGCTGCGAAAGCGAGCTGCGCTCGAGATCGCCGCTAGACGCATGCTCGACGCCTTCGCACTTCGCCAGGAACTGCGGTCGCTTCCTACTGCCGGAACGATCGTGTGCCGGTGCGAGGATGTGTCATATGGCGCTGTGAAGGACGCGGCCTGCGCGCGCCAGGCCAAGTTGTACACACGTGTCGGCATGGGTCCTTGTCAGGGCCGCACGTGCATGCCAGGGCTGGATTTTCTTCTCGCCTGGCAGCCGGACACCGTTCGACCGCCAATCGAACCGGCGCTGGTGTCAGTTCTGTCGTCGGAGCTCGCGGATGACGCGGCTGCTTCGATCCTTTTCAATTCCTCTGTCGGAGAAGCGTACCAATGAAGAAGGCGCAATGGACGGGTGTGTTCCCCGCGATCACAACGCCGTTCAAGCAGGATCTGACTGTCGATCACGAATTCGTGGCGCGCCATGTTTCGTGGCTCGTAGATCACGGCTGCACCGGTATCGTTGCGCTCGGGTCGCTTGGTGAAAGTGCAACACTCGACTTCGACGAAAAGGTCGAGGTACTTCGAACCTGCGTGAGCTCTGTCGGCAAGCGCGTTCCGGTCGTCGCCGGCATCGCGGGCCTTCAGACGGCTGAATGTGTCGTGCTCGCCAAGCGAGCGGCGCAGGCGGGGTGCGAAGGCCTCATGGTGCTTCCTCCCTACGTGTACAAGGGGACGTGGCCCGAAATGCGCGCACACTTCAGCGCCGTGATCGAGGCGACGGATCTTTCGTGCATGCTTTACAACAATCCGATCGCGTACGGTACGGACGTCACTCCGGAACAGGTGGCTGAGCTGACGAAGCATCCGAATCTCCACGCAGTGAAGGAATCCAGTGGCGACGTACGCCGCGTGACTGCGGTAGTCGCGCGAGTGGGCGACAGACTCAACGTGTTCGCCGGCCTGGACGACATGATCGTCGAATCCATCGTAATGGGCGCGAGCGGATGGGTCGCCGGTCTGGTCAACGCGTTCCCTGCCGAATCCGTGGAGCTGGTGCGGCTGGCCAGCGCGGGCAAGATCAAGGAAGCGCGAGCGATCTACGACTGGTTCCTGCCGCTGCTACGCCTCGATACCGTGCCGGAATTTGTCCAGTACATCAAGTTCGTTCAGCAGGAGATGGGTTGCGGAACGGCGTCGGTCCGTGCGCCGCGTCTCGAGCTGCCGGCTGCCGCAGCCGCGGAAACCAGAGCGCTGCTTCGGGATCACCTGGCGCGTCGTCCGGCCATCAAGTCCACACCGATGACGACCACGGCGTCTGCTGCCTGATCGGCTACCCTCTTCACGGCAACTGTCATGAATCTTCATTCGAGCTGCGCTGTACGGTCAGAAATGCTTCACCGTCTGGCGTACGTCGCGGCAGCAGCGACCATCGCGTCGGTTGTTCCGGTACAGCTGCACGCTCAGCTACCCTCGCATGTCGATTCATCGCTTCACCGGATCTTCGATTCAAGAGCCTACATCGGCGATCGGGCCGCGCCCGCACGCTGGCGTGATGACGGGATTCACTACACCACACTCGAGCCATCGAAGGATGTCGCGGGCGGCACCGACATCGTGCAGTACGCGGCGGGGACCGGCGCGAGAGAGGTTCTGGTCTCGGCACGACTGCTCCGTCCATCGACTTCGGACAAGCCGCTCGAAGTCGACAACTATGCGTGGTCGCAGGACGGAAGCCATCTGCTCATATTCACGAACACCCAGAAGGTGTGGCGCCAGAACACACGTGGTGATTACTGGGTGCTCGATACGCGTTCGGGTGCGCTGCATCGCGTCGGTGCCAGCACCGAGCCAAGCACGCTCATGTTTGCCAAGTTCTCACCGGACGGGTCGCACGTTGCGTACGTCTACAAGGGCGACCTGTACGTCGAGCCGACTGC
>DATNCZ010000235.1:0-3100 GCA_035553335.1 Gemmatimonadaceae bacterium | reverse complement strand
CTATCTTTCGCACATGCCTGAGCGCATTCGCACTCGTTTCCTGGTGGTTGGAAGCGGAGTCGCAGGACTGCACACCGCGTGGCGAGCCGCCGATTCGGGTGAGGTGGTCGTTCTCACCAAGCGCTCTCTTTTCGATAGCGCCACCGCGTACGCGCAGGGTGGCATCGCCGCCGCGCTGGGAGCCGGCGACTCTCCGGAGCTTCATCGGATAGACACGCTTGCAGCGGGAGCCGCACTGTGCGACGCAGCCGCTGTCGAAGTACTGGTCGAGGAAGGTCCCGATCGGGTGCGCGAGTTAGCGACCGCCGGAGCGCAATTCGATCGCGACACCGCGGGGAACCTCCAGCTGGGGCGCGAGGCCGCGCATTCGCGGAGACGCATAGTCCATTCGCATGGCGATCAGACCGGCGCCGAGGTAGCGCGCACGCTGATCGAGCGCGTGCGCGCGGCGCCAACGATCCACGTGTCCGAGAAAACGCGTGTTCTCGATCTGATCATCGAGAACGACGTATGCGTCGGCGTTCGCGCGACCGTCGCCGGCAAGGCGACGGAATTCATCGCTGACGCGACGGTCCTGGCGACCGGCGGCTGCGGGCAGGTTTATCGCTACACGACCAATCCGGCGGTAGCCACCGGTGACGGTTACGCCATCGCGCACAGAGCGGGCGCCAAGCTGGCCGACATGGAATTCGTGCAGTTCCACCCGACCGCGCTCGACACCGCGGAGACGCCGCTGGCGCTGGTTTCGGAGGCGGTGAGGGGCGAAGGCGCCGTACTGGTGAACGACCGCGGCGAGCGTTTCATGCTCAGGCAGCACAAGCTCGCCGAGCTCGCGCCCCGGGACATCGTGGCACGAGCGATCTTCAGACAGCAGCGCGCCGGCCACAAGGTATTTCTCGACGCAACCCGATTCGAACGACCGTTCGAAGATCATTTTCCCGGGATTTTCGCGCTCTGCATAGCGCGCGGGATCAATCCGAACACGGATCTCATTCCGGTCACGCCGGCCGCACACTACATGATGGGCGGGATCGTGACCGATCTGGCGGGGCGGGCGAGCATTCCGCGGCTGTACGCGTGCGGGGAGGTGGCGCGCACGGGGGTGCACGGCGCCAACAGGCTAGCCTCCAACTCTCTGCTCGAAGGACTGGTTTTCGCCGAGCGTGTGGCGCGTGACATGGTAACCGGCGTGCCACTCTCGGCGGAGCCTGCGACGACGATGTGGAGTGCGCCGCCGCTGCTGGATCGTGGTGCCGCGCAGGTTGCGGCCGACGAGGTTCGACGCGTGATGTGGGATAACGCAGGGATCGACCGGACGGCCGGTGCGTTGCGGGATTGCCTCGTGATTCTCGACGGAATCGAGGCGCGCCTCCCGATCGGCGCGACGGAAGAAGCAAACATGATCGAGACTTCACGTCTCATCGTGCAGGCGGCGCTGCTTCGCAAGGAATCGCGAGGCGGACATTTCAGGCGCGACTTTCCGCGCCCCAAGAGAAAGTGGCGCGATCGCCACATCGAATGGTAAGCACTCTCATTGCGGCTCCCGCACCGCATCCCGGAACCAATATTCATGATTGAATCGATATACGACCCGACACAGGATGAGGACATCGTCTCGCGCATCAAGTCGCTCGCACGTGAACGCGACGCGGTCATCCTGGCGCACAACTACCAGCGTCCGGAAGTGCAGGACGCTGCCGATTTCGTCGGCGACTCGCTCGGACTGAGCCGCGAGGCGGCGAAGACGAAAGCGAAGGTCATCGTCTTCTGTGGCGTTCACTTCATGGCGGAGACGGCGGCGATCCTCTCGCCCGATAAAACGGTCCTGCTGCCGGACATGGCTGCAGGCTGTTCGCTCGCGGCGACGATCGACGGCGCGCAACTGCGCGAATGGAAGAACGAACATCCCGGTGCAGTCGTGGTGAGCTACGTGAACACCACGGCAGAGGTGAAGGCGGAGAGCGATTATTGCTGCACCTCCGGCAACGCGGTAGACATAGTCAACTCGATTCCGGCTGACAAGGAGATTCTCTTTCTCCCCGACATGTTCCTTGGCGCGCATGTGCGTCGTGTGACGGGACGCGAGAACATTCACGTGTGGATGGGCGAGTGCCACGTGCACGCCGGCATCGATCCGGAGAACATCAACGCTCAGCGCGCGCTGCATCCCGGCGCGGAATTTCTCATACACCCGGAGTGCGGTTGCGCGACGAGCGCGGTCGAGGCGGTGTCGTCGGGTGCGGTGGACGCCGCCGGCGTGCAGATTCTCTCGACCGAGGGAATGATCCGCCGGCCGGCGATCTCGGATGCGGAGGAATTCATCGTCGCGACCGAGGTGGGCATCCTGCACCGTCTCCGGCGCGAGAACCCCACAAAGCGGTTCATTCCGGCGAACGATCGGGCTGTGTGCGCATTCATGAAGGTCACTACACTTCCAAAGGTCCTGGCTTCGCTGCAGCACATGCAGCACAGGATCACCGTCGATCCTGATACGGCAGCGAAGGCACGGCGTGCGATCGAGCGGATGGTGGCAGTTGGCGGTAGGCCAACACCGCTTTCGCTCGATCCGTCGACAGCCGAGGACCCGGGAGAATGATCGAATCCAACTCACTTACCGACCCGTCGCTGCAACGCCTGGCAGAGTTCGCATTTTCACCCGAAGAGCGGACGCGCTTTCCGCTCGACGCACAGCATCGGGCGCGTATCGTGCACGCTGCGCTGGAAGAGGATGCGGCAGACGCGGACGTGACGACCAACGCTACGATCGATCCCGCGACCACCGCGCGTGCGGCACTCGTCGCGAGACGCGACGGGGTGGTGTGTGGAACTTCGTTGGCGATCGAGGCATTTCGGCAGCGCGATCCAACGATCGCGATCCGTGAGGACTCGCACGATGCACGGCCGATCGATCGCGGAGACACGATTCTGTTTCTGACGGGTAGTGCGCGCGGGATGTTGAGTGCGGAGCGGGTTGCGTTGAATTTCATGCAACGTCTCTCCGGCATCGCGACGCTCACCGCGCAGTACGTGCACGCGGTGCGCGGCACGAACGCACGCATACTCGACACGCGCAAGACGACCCCGGGCTGGCGCAAGCTGG
>DATNCZ010000234.1:0-3108 GCA_035553335.1 Gemmatimonadaceae bacterium | reverse complement strand
TGCATTCGACGTCGTGTTCCTGGTTGTCTGTACACTGCTATATCCATATACGTTGGAACAATGAAGTTCTCAAAACTTGGAGTTGTGGCGGTCCTCGCGGTGATCGGCGTGTACATCCGGGCGATCTACTTCACGCCGTTCGACGCGTTGCAGGGTCCGGCGCAGAAGATCCTCTACGTTCACGCGCCATCGGCGTGGGTTGGACTGTATCTGGCGTTCGGACTGGTATTCATTACGAGCGTGCTGTACCTCTGGCTCAAGGATCCAAAGCTCGATCGCGTCGCGTCGAGCTCCGCCGAGGTGGGATTCGTCTTTACGTCGGTCGTGCTGGTCACCGGTCCGCTCTGGGCGAAACCGATATGGGGCGCGTACTGGACGTGGGACGCGCGCCTCACGCTGACGCTGTTTCTCTGGTTCATCTATGCAGGCTACATAATTCTACGCGGGGCGATCGATGACTTCGAGATGCGCGCGCGATTTTCGGCTGTGCTGGGGATACTCGGCGCGCTGCTTGTTCCGTTCATACATCTGAGCGTGTACTTCTTCCGGACGATGCACCCCATGCCGGTGCTGCTCAAGCCGAGCGCGCCGTCGATGCCGTCGGACATGGTCATCACGCTCGTGTCGGCGTTCTGCGCGTTGACGCTGCTGTATGCGTGGCTGCTGCATGAACGGTACCTGCTCGCAACCGAGCGCGACGCGGCACTGGAGGGACGGTCCTGATGCCGCCACAGGATGCGTTCTGGTATCATCTTGCGTACAGCGTAGCCGGTATCGTGTACACGTGCTATGCGGTGAGCTTGCAGTGGAGGAGGCGTAAATGGCGGCGCAAGGAATAGTCTTCGTTGTTGGAGCAGGCCCCGATCTTCCGGGTCTGCTCACCGTGCGAGGCCGGGAATTGCTCGCGACCGCCGATGCTGTCGTATATGACCGTCGCGCGCAACGGAAGCTCATTCCCGGTGGAGTCGCTGGCGGTCCGGAGCGCTATTACGTGGGATCGCGCGCGAAGGGCGGGCGTCCGTCGTCTGCCGATGTAGCACAATTGCTCGTCACCCTCGCGCGTCAGGAAATGCGCGTTGTGTATCTCGTGCACGGCGACCCGCTCGCACTCGGCAGCGGCAGCGAGCTCGTCACGGCTCTTCACGATGCGAGTGTCGAATTCGAGATCATTCCTGGCGTGCCGGTCGGGAACGCTGTCGCAACGTATTCCGGAATTCCGCTGCTGTCGCCGACGATGACGTCGGCGACAATCTACGCGAGTGGTCGAACCGCCGCACGCGGCGGTGCCGATACCGATTGGGCCGCAATTGCGAAAATCGGTGCGACTGTAGTCGTAAGTGATGCCACCGCAGTTCTTCCGGCGATAATCACCGGTTTTGCAGTAGCTGGCGTTCCTGGCGAGATTCCGGCGGCCGCAATAGTTCACGCTGGCCGCGCTTCACAGCGCGTCATCATAGCGACGCTGGGCACTATCTCGGATGAGATCGCGCGCGCTGGATTGCTGCGCTCCGTGACCGTCGTGATCGGCTGGACGGTGCTGTTGCGTGACGAGCTCGCGTGGTTCGACAATCGTCCGCTGTTTGGCGTGAGAATCGCCTTCGCGAGATCACGTTACGGTTCACGCGCAGTTGCGGATCGTCTCAACGAGCTCGGTGCCGCGGTAATCGAGATCCCTCTGCCGCGCATCACACGGCTCGACCTGACTCAGCTGCGTGAGGAGATCGATCGAATCGCCGATTACGAATGGCTCGTGTTCGCCAGTCCCGACGCCGTGAACATCTTCTGGGAGCATCTGATTCTCGGCGGCAAGGACACGCGGTCTCTATCGAACGCAAAGGTAGCGTGCGTCGAGCCTGCCACTGCTGCGGCGTTGCTGGATCGCGGCATCACCGTCGACGTTGTCCAGGATCGCTTCGATCCCGTCGCGCTGACGGACGCGCTGTCGGAACGGTCCGACATTCCGGGCGCGTCGATGCTGTATGTCGCGGATGACGCTACGGCCGAGCCATTCGCGCGTGACCTCGAGCAAGCTGGCGCCACAGTCACATCGCTCGCGGTGTATCGCGAAGTGCCAAACGAGAAGACGTATGCGCGTTTGCGCAGAGTGCTCGGGGAGCATCACTCGAGTCTCGTGATCGCGATGTCACCAGCGGCTGCCGAGGAGTATGTTCGGGCTGCTGGGGAGCATGTCATAAGTTCGGTTCCTGCGGCGGCGTACGACGATGCAACCACTCAGGTCCTGCGAGACGCTGGAATCGACGTCACGATCACGCCGGCCCGGCCTAACGCCGACTTGCTGATCGAGGCAATACGCTCGAAATTCGGTACCGCCAGACAAGACACCTTGAGTTGAACCCTCACGCGGGCGAGAACTTGCACCACACCTTCGCGTTCAACGCAGTCGGCAGTCGCAGACGGATCGGGTTGGGGGCTGTGGTCAGGGCCAGCGCGTTTGCGTTGGCGCTCTCGTCATGTCGCTCGCCGAACGCGGGCTCTCCGCCGTCGTCGGGTAATGCGGGTGTACCGGAGGGACAGACGGTCCTTCCCACGGGCGTTCGGCTCGATCCCGCAGCCGCGTCGGTATCACTCGGCTCCATGCCCCTGGCGATGACATTATCGCCACGCGGCGACAGAGTTGTCGTGCTGCTCAACGGATGGCGAGAGCAGGGATTTCAGATTGTCGATCGGGCTTCCGGCAGGGTCGTGCAGACCGTGTCGCAAGCGGCGGCATTCATAGGCGTTGCGTTCTCACCTGACGGGAAGACGCTGTATGTATCGGGTGGGAATCAGGACGTGGTGTACCGCTACGCGTGGCACGATGGCTCTGCGTCGTTGACCGACAGCCTGGTCCTCGCGGTCAAGTCACCGCGGAGAGGCGGCACGCGGTATCCTGCCGGACTCGCGCCGTCGCGTGACGGACGATTGTTGTACGTGGCGGAGAACCTGGCGGACTCGTTGGCCGTAATCGACCTCGCGAGCGGGCACGTTGTGCAGCGGCTCGCGACGGAACGTTATCCATACGGCGTTGTCGTCGCCACTGACGGCACCGTGTACGTATCGGCGTGGGGCGGGAATACGGTGTCCGTGTTTCAGCCCAATGGCTCGACG
>DATNCZ010000233.1:0-6875 GCA_035553335.1 Gemmatimonadaceae bacterium | reverse complement strand
TGGCACCGGCCATATGAGCTACAGCGACGCGCCGTTCGTCATGCCGACCACCATCACGCGGTTCGGCGGAACGGTCATCGACGCGTCGCGCGGCTTCGAGATCATTTCGGCGTATACGCGCGCATTTCTCGATCGATATGTCCGCGGGGCGGACGGAGCGCTATTGGCGAAGCAGCCGTCGCCCTTTCCTGAAGTCGCGATCGACCGACTCGGCAGCGATTCGATACGGTAGCTACAGCAAAGTCTTGCCGTAATCGAACAATCGTTCGGTTAGCAGCATGGGGACGGTGTCACGCTCGCGAACGTTCACTTCCTGCAGCTGCACGCCGCGGATATCGAAGCGGTGCAGAAACGCCTCGCAGCGCAGATGGCCGCAGCCGGCGTCGGTCAGTAAAATTGGTCCTCATGACAACAGCCAGACCATTCCTCATGTTCCAGGACAGCAGCGCGCAAGCCGCACTGGACCTGTATTTCGCTACGCTTCCTGATTCGCGCATGATACGAGCCGAGCGCTACGCTGAAGGCGAGCCTGGTCCGGTCGGCTCCATCAAAGTCGCAGTGTTCACACTTTGCGGCCGAGAGTTCATGTGCTCCGACAGTCCGATCAAGCACGGCTTCACGTTCACTCCTTCGAGTTCTATTTTCGTCGAGTTCGATTCGGTAGAGGAGTTGGAACGCGTATTCGGCGTTCTCTCGAACGGTGGCGAGGTTCTGATGCCACTGAACAACTACGGCTTCAGTGAGAGGTTCGGCTGGGTCAACGATCGGTTTGGTGTGTCGTGGCAGTTGAACTTCGCTGCCTGAGGCGGACTGCAAGCAGACATACCGACACTCTCTGACAACCATGCGCATCGGTTTCATCGGAGCCGGGACAATCACCTCCGCCATCGTGTCGGGGTTGAATGCCTCGGATTCCACGGCTTTTACTTTCCTGCTGTCGCCACGCAACGCCGGCGTGGGGGCCGCACTTGCTTCCGCGTTCGACAACGTCACAGTGGCCGCATCCAATCAGGCGGTGCTCGATGGCTGCGACATCATAGTGCTGGCTGTTCGCCCTCAAGTAGCTGTCGATGTGATCGAGTCGCTTCGCTTTCGACCCGAGCATCACGTGATCAGCCTGATGGCGCTCATCTCGGTCGAACGCGTGCGGGTTCTTGTGGCACCGGCGACTCGCGTCGTTCGGGCAATTCCGCTGCCGATGGTTGCGATGCGTGCCGGCGTGACGGTCATCTATCCGGAAGACTCCACCGCTCGAGCCATCTTCAACCAAGTCGGATCGACCATCGCGCTGGATTCGCCCGAGCATTTCAACGCGTTCAGCACAGCCACTGCCACCATGGCGCCGTACTTCGCTTTCGCCGGTGAGGTTACGGAGTGGCTGACCCGACAAGGGGTAGCACCAGGCACTGCTCGTAGCTACATCGGAGGCGTGTTCCACGGTCTCGCTACTGTTGCCGAGGATCAGCCAGCAGAGCCTTTTTCGATCCTTGCCGAGAAGTTCGCGACTGCCGGTGGAATCAACGAGCAGGTTATGGCGCATCTCAACCGTGTGGGCGCGTTGAAGGCCGTTTCGGAAGCGCTGGACGGTGTTCTCATCCGTATGACGGAAGCGAAGTCGGCGGGTTGATCATACGTTTCACCCCGAAGACGTCCGGCGCGCTGAGTCCTGTTATGGTCGAGATGTCGACAACATTTACTGTAACCGGGGTCGGAGTACGATTCTTCTGCGAAGCCGCAACCGTTTGCGCCAGGAAAGTGCGCAAGAAACTGTACCCTCACCCAAGTTTTTCCAGAGCGCCCGGGACTAGCGCGTGGCGTGATCGGCTGGCGCGACCCACGCGCGTCCAGTCGCAAGATCGAGCGACACGTCCCATTTACTGAGAAACGGCACGTTGATATTTCCATCCATGATCATGTGATCCATTACCCGAGCTGGCGCTGTCAGCGGGATCTTTCCGCCAAGCGTGAAGCTCACCTGCTGCATGGCTTTCGATTCGGGATCCAGTTTTGAACAACGACGCGATGTGCTTTCCGATTATGATCGAATTGCCGCCGCCCGAGTCCAGCTCCATCCATGCCATTCCCTCCGAGGTCGGCACGCCGATATGAATCGGTCTCTTTTCACCTGGACAGGGGAATGGCTCGGAAGGTTGTACGGTCATCCCGCATAACTGATGTGCCTCGATACGAATCAGCGACGACCCACGCAGCGACTGTAACTACAAAGCTGACTACGAACTCAACCCAATGGGCGGCACTTATATGTCCCGCCGCAACCATAGGGACCCACACAACAAGTGTGAACAAGGCCAGTTGCAGCATTGAGAGCGTGGCTGCCAGGCGGGCATAGATGCCGGAGAGTATCGCTACGCCAGCTGCAAGGAACGCGCTGCCGGTGATATATGCCCACGCACCGTGCCACGGAAGCCACGCCGGCACGAGCGGAGTCGTAAGCTCGACGTAGACAAAGTGCGATAACCCGAAGGCTATCAGCGACAGTCCGTAGAGCCACTGCGCGAGGTGTACACCTCTGTCACCGACGGCGAATGCAAACGCGCGTCGATCCCAACTCGTCGCGAACGACGCATAGAGCACCCACGCGGCCGCCACGATCACGGCGGTCTCACCGCAGCTTTGATACGACCCCTCCACCATCGGCGCACGCACGATGTATCGCCCCTTTACCAGCAACATCCATAGAAGGAGATATCCAAACAACACTCGAGCGGCAGTCGGAGCCGCTCGCTGCCACAAGAGGCCGACGCCGGACGCAATGGAGATCGATGCGCATACGTACGCGAGAGCTTCACGCGCGGGAAAGCCGCTCGGCACCCCATTCCATATCGCGGCGAAATTTCCGTTGATCAACCCCATCACACCAATAACGATCAGAGTTGCGGAAAAGACCGCATGACTTGCACTTGCTATGCGCATCGCGCTGCTCTCCATTCTCCGTGTGGTCTCGGTACCGTTCATCATGAGCGTTGGAATCATTGGCGAGATTCGCGGAATCGCGGTTGTGTGGACGGCTGAGACTGTGACGTCGAGATTACGTCCGGAATCGCGGCGTAGCCATGACCACGCATGTAATAGAAGTGTCAACGGGTTGCTCCGACAACGCGAAAAACGGGGTCAGGTCTTGCGCCGTGCGTCAAATTCGACGCACGGCGCCGGGACCCTCGTGTCGAGATCGAGCAGGGTCTCGTTCACGTCGAAAACAATCAGTGGCTTGCTGGCCATGGAAGCTCCTCGGAATGTCAGGCCTCGTGCACTTATCTATGCAGCTTGAATCGTACGTTCAAGATTGCTTCGGCCGTGCAGTATGGAGTTTGAGGGGGGGGTGAAGCCGCATGACGGGAAGCGGGGCGTCTTGCGGGCGGCACCTGGGGGCGCATTTTATACTGCGTGGCTGCAGCGTTATTGAAGCAGAGGTCCGCAGCAAAAACCAATATGCGCTGGACTGCCCACGCCAACTTCACTGAAGACGCAGGAGGTTCGTGATGCACACAGAAGGGCGCATGAGCCGTAGCCGAAATCTTCGCCTCCCGCGCCGACCGAGCGCGTTGGAGCAGGGCAGCGAGCGTGCCGGCGCGCGAGCTCGCCGAGGGCACATGGCGTTCAGGCTTGCGGTTAGCCTGTCACTCGGCTTGCTCGGGCCAGGGCTCCGCGCACAGACGGCAGCCGACACCGCCGCCATCCGCGGCGTGGTCCAGGACGAGATTACTGCTTGGGATCAGGGTGATGCAACCGCTTACTCGCGTCATGTAGCGGCGGACGCTACGTTCACGAATATCCGTGGTCAGTTCTTCACGGGTCACGACGCATTCCTGCACCAGCACGCAGCAATCTTCGGGGACATTTTCAAGCATACCACTTTACGCCAGGACATCGTATCGCTCCGCTTCTTCACGCCCGATGTCGCTGTCGTCGAGGTGCTGACGGCTGTCACGGGTGTGACCCACCCTCGCCCGGGGATGACGTTCGACCAGCACGGGCGGCTGCGCACGCGATTGCTGCAGGTCCTCGCCCGCCAGCGCGGCGAGTGGAAGGTCGTAGCCTATCACAACGTGGACGTGAAACCTGGCGTGCCGATTCCGGATCCTCGATGACTGCCCAGAGCGCCACATGGTACTCCATGGTGCAAACGAGCACGCTCGACACTCTCTCGTCATCCGCGAAGCTCCGGTCTGCCGCTAGCGTAGCTTCTCGGTGCGTATTCGTTGGAGCGATTACTGGAGCGATTACCGGAGTGATTGCTGGAGCATTGCTTGCCGGCGCCGCCGCACCGGCACTGGCACTTTCAACATCGCGTCGAAGGATCACCCCGAGTTCGAGGACGCGCTATCTCTCGACGGCGATGCCAGCGAAGCGCATGGCGGCACATATGGCTGCGGCCGGCGTCGGGCAGTAGAACCTACCCTGGGAGAATCGGGGTCGGAATAGACTTTCTTGACGTCAACAGATCGCGTTGACCAGGTGAAGTGTATCTGAACGCCGTTTCGCGGCAGTTCAGCGCGCGACGAAGGTGGCTTCGACCATGGTGACCCACGTTTCCGGGTCGAGTGTGACGCTGACGGGCGCGCTGGCCAGCGGGATGGAGAGAGTGTTGTGCGCCGCGCGCACCCATATCAGATGCGGGACAGTCGGCGACGGAGGGGCGGTGCGAGCGCCGCTGCCGGCGGGCGCGGCTGCAGGGGGCATTTCAATGCCGATCTGGAAGGGCATGGTGTAGAGCTGCCCCTGGTTGGGTGGCTGGTCGAGCGTCACCTCGAGCTGCTTGCTCGCGGCATCGTAGTGCCAGCTTCCGTTCACCTTCATCACCCCGCCGCGGTGCAACCACTGCGGAAAGAACCATGAGAGGTCCTTGCCGTAGGCGGGACAGTCTGCTGCGGCTGCGCAGGCATCCTCCATCGCGTGCTGGAAGTCGAGGCTCGATGCGTTGGAGTTCTGGTAGCGAGAGTAGTACAGACGAATGCCAGCCCAGAAATTGTCGGTGCCGAGTACTCCGCGCAGCATGTGAAGGACCTGCGCGCCGCCCTGATAGATCTGTGCGTTGTTGGCGATCACCTTGCTGACGTCCGACAGATCGTTGTGGACCAGCGGCGACGTCGGATTCGCCTCTGCGTAGCGACGCGCTGAAGCGGCGCTCTTCTTCACTCCATCGATGAACGCATCGCGCCCATCCTGGTGCTCCTGATACAGCAGTGCGAAGTACGTGGCGAAGCCTTCGCTGAGCCACACATCATCCCAACTCGCTTCGGTAGCGGAGTTGCCGAACCACTGATGCGCCATCTCGTGGGCGAGCAGTTGACGATCCGGTCCGGTGGCAGGGTATCCGTAGAAAATGTCGGAGGCGAGCTCCATGCCGCCGCCAATGCCATTGGCTTCCACCTGGGCCAGCTTCTCGTAGGAATACGGACCGATGTGGTCGATGTAGAACTCGAGGATGGGCTGGGTGAATTCGCCGAAAATTTTCGAACTGACTGCCTGTTCCTGCGGATACGTCCATCCCGACATCGGAATACCGTGGAAGGTCCCGTAGTAGTCCACCGCGTACGGAGCCGCGGCCAGCGAGTACTGCCATGTGGCGATGGGCACCGATTCCTTCCACACGGTGCGGCGCAGACCATTGGCCAGGTCGGTGGATTCGATCCTGGTGCCGTTGGAGATGACCTGGTATTTCGCGGGCGCGGTGACTGCGATTGTCTTGGGGGCCTTCATGTATGGGTGGTCCACCACGGCGAGCCAGTTGCGGGCCTTGTCGGGCCAGGGGTTTGAGACGAACGAGCGATCGCCGTACTTGTTGTCGGCGATAAGAATCCCGGTGGCGGGAACCCCGTGATACGAGACCGCGAAGGTGAGCCGATCACCGACGCGAGACGCAGTGGGAAAAACGACGTGCAATCGATCGTTGGCCTGAGTGAAGCGCAGTGCCTGTCCGGCGGAGGTGACAGAGGTGACGACCATCCCGCGCCCCACGCTCGAGACCGGCGGGGCGGCTGGCTCTCCGCGACGCGTGCGAACCGCCTCAACGAGGCATGGATTCGAGGGATTGGCGGCTTCAGCCGCGGTGCGCAACTGGCACAAGTCGAGATCCATGCCGGTCACGCCGGCGGCCGTGAAGGCGAGATTCACGGTATCGGTCACGACCAGTTCGTTGGATGCGTCGCTGAGCAGGACGGTGAAGCTGTAGTCGACAACCCGGAAGCCCGTCTGGCGGGGATATGGGTCGCCCCGGAGGGGTGATGCGGCCAACAGCAGCAGAGCGGCTGCGAGAGTGTTGCGAATCATTTTTTCCATTTGGTTGCGCCTGACTCGGTGTTCGACGAGGACCAAGATGTCTTTGTCGCAGCGGCAACGCAAGAAATCCGGCAGGATCCGCCGTTACGCCGCCAGTGATGATCGCGCCAGCTAAGATCATCGGTAATCTTCCTGTAGTCGTGCGCTGCAGGACGATCTGTGATTTTCAACGCGCGGTCGCGTCCGTCTCCGCACCATAATACCAGAAGATCCGGCGCGCGCACCGGACTGGACCGCCGCGCACGGTCTCCGCTATACTACGGCATGACGATCAGGAGACTGGACCACATCAGCGTCGTCGTCGACGACCTTGCAGGCGCTGTCGCTTTCTTCACCGCGCTCGGCATGACGGTCGGAGGCCAGGCGCCGATCGAGGGCCCGTGGGTGGACCGCGTCAACGGGATCGAAGGTATTCAGGTCGACATCGTCATGATGCGGACGCCGGATGGGCTGGGCCAGCTAGAGCTGACGAAGTTTCGCAATCCGAAACTGGTCGAGATCGAACCAGCGATCGCACCGCCGAACGCGCTGGGGCTTCGCAGTATCATGTTTGCAGTCGAAAACGTCGACGACAC
>DATNCZ010000232.1:0-2236 GCA_035553335.1 Gemmatimonadaceae bacterium | reverse complement strand
CCGCTGGCACCGGGCTCGCGCACCGTCGGCAACAAGTCGCTCGACTGCCGCCCGTGCGATCGCCACGGACCGCGCGTATGCCCACTGGGCCACTGGCGCTGCATGAACGAAATTACCCATGACGAGGTCGCCGCCGTCGTGCAATCCGTCATTTCCGAGGAGACCGTTAGATGAATCGTGAGCAATACATCATTGGCGTCGATCTTGGCGGAACCAATCTCTCCGTTGGTGCGATGCCGCTCGATGGAAGCCGCGAGATCGGGTTGCGTACGCTTCCGACGCGCGCGGATCTGGGCGCCGATGCAGTGTCCGACCGGATCGCAGCGATGATCGAGAGCGTCGTCATCGCTCTCAACTCGGAGACCGGCGCCGGCCGCGACGACATACTCGGCGTCGGAATCGGCTCGCCGGGTCCGCTCGATCGCGAGCGCGGCATGGTGATATTCACACCCAATCTCGGATGGCGCGACTATCCGCTGCGCGATGAGATCGCGAGCCGGGTCAACATGCGCGCAACACTCGACAACGACGCCAACTGCGCGACGTTCGGTGAATTCTGGCGTGGCGCGGCGCGCGGCGGACGCGACGTGATAGGCATGACGCTCGGCACGGGAATCGGCGGCGGACTGGTGCTCGACGGGAGATTGTACCACGGCGTGTCCGACGCAGCCGGTGAGATCGGTCACACTTCCATCGAATCGAACGGACGGCGGTGCAAGTGCGGTAATTACGGTTGCCTGGAAGCGTACTGCTCCGGTCCTGCAATCGCGGAGCGCGCGCGCGAGGCACTCGAGAGCGACCCGAGCCCGACGATCGACACGCTCGTGGATGGGGATCTATCGCGACTGACCGCGCACATCGTGTACGAAGCGGCGCGGCGCGGTGACACGGTTGCACGAGAAGTTGTCCGCGACACCGCGCGCTTTCTGGGCACCGGATTGTCGAACCTCATCAACATCTTCAATCCCGATACGGTCGTGCTCGCCGGTGGCGTGACGCAGGCTGGCGAGGCGTTGATGCTGCCGTTGCAGGCCGAGGTCAAGCGTCGCGCATTCAAGACTGCGGTGGATTCATGCAGGATCGTGCTCGGCTCGCTTCCGATGTCGGCCGGCGTTGTCGGTGCGGTAGCGACGTTCAAGGAACGAGTGCTGGGCTCGCTCTGATGGGCGCGCGGCGCCGGCTTGGCGTCATCGGCACGTTCGTCTGGGACGAGATACACGGCCGAGATCCGTCGCAGGCGCCAGTGCAGGAGTGGGGTGGTATCACGTACGCGCTCGCCGGACTCGATGCGGCGCTCGCCGAAGACTGGGAGATCGTACCGCTCATCAAGGTCGGAAGCGACCTGGCCCAACGCGCGCGCGACTATCTCGCGACACTGCGGCATCTGGCGCCCGACGCCGCGGTGATCGAAGTGCCTTATCCCAACAACCGCGTGACGTTGCGGTACGAGAGCAGCGAGCGACGAACCGAACAGCTCACCGGTGGCATTCCCGGCTGGCACTGGCTCGGGCTCAAGCCTCTGCTCGTTGGACTGGACGCGTTGTACGTCAATCTGATCAGCGGATGGGAGCTGTCGCTCGAAACCGCTCAGCTGATCCGGCAATATTTCGACGGCGTGATCTACTGCGACATGCATTCGTTGCTTCTGGCGGTAGATCCGGAGGGATATCGGGTGCCGCACCTGGTACCGAACATTGCGGGCTGGATGCAGTGCTTCGATCTGCTTCAGGTGAACGAGGACGAGCTCGCGCTCCTGGCGCCCGATGCGATGGCACTGGCTGCGACCGCGATGGCCGCCGGCGTATCTGTCATAAATGTGACCCTGGGCCCCAAAGGGGCCGTTTACTTCGCCGCGCCGAAATTCGAACGACTGTCCGACATCAAACGAACCAAGCTTCCGGCATCGGCGGCGCTCGGAGGGGCGATACGGACGGCGCTGGTGCCCGCGGTTCCGGCAATCGTGACCGGAACAGGTGATCCAACCGGATGTGGCGACGTCTGGGGTGCGACCCATTTCGCACGACTGCTCGCAGGTGATAAGTTAGGCGACGCGATCGACGCCGCGATGCTTGCGGCGTCTCGCAATCTTACCCACCGTGGGGCCACGAGCCTCGCGAGCTACCTGCGCGGAGAACTCTCGCTAACGTGACGAACGTCATCACCGTTCCACCATCTCTGGATGACGCCACGTTCGAGCAGATACTGGAGCCGTTGTCGCGACTCCAGCGCGATGACA
>DATNCZ010000231.1:0-6192 GCA_035553335.1 Gemmatimonadaceae bacterium | reverse complement strand
CTTCGTAGCGCGGACGGTGGTTCTGAGACGTCGGAACAGCTCGCGAACGTGATGATGCCCACGCCAAGTGCAATGAGTCGCACTCTCTTGTTTGCAATGGAGACTTGCATGTCTACCTCCGATTTGCGACGCTCGGCTCCGCTTCAAGTCGCAAAGCGGCGCGGCGTCGGACCACGCACACCGCGGGGCAAAGCACGCGTCATGCCGCCTCCTCATGATCAAATGGATTGACGCGGCGTCGATCGGATGACCACGCAACAACATCTGTTCGTAATGGTTCTTAAATCACACTTTCTTTGCCCATTGACGACATCGCCATCATACACATCTGCGCGTAGTTCAGGTTGGTATTCATATTCCTATATATACTTTCTCTTGTAATCAAGTCCGCTGACGTCGCTGCACTGCGCGGGCGCCGCAAGACGGTTGAGGCCGCGCCCGCGAGGTCGACTACGCAGTCT
The DNA here is from genome assembly GCA_035553335.1 of Gemmatimonadaceae bacterium. Classification (GTDB taxonomy): domain Bacteria; phylum Gemmatimonadota; class Gemmatimonadetes; order Gemmatimonadales; family Gemmatimonadaceae; genus Fen-1247. The sequence continues at coordinate 5,731 of DATNCZ010000231.1, read as the reverse complement.
GACGAGTTGATCAGGCTGCGCGCCGCGCGACTGTCGGCAGTCGAGCATCTTATTTCGACCTCATCCGCGGTCGCTCACTGCGTAGGCGCCGGAACCGACATCGCGCGATCGACTCGACGCGAAGCATCAGCGGAGTGCTCGCGCAACGAGCCTCGCGCCGCGACTCGGCGAGTCGGCGGTCGCAGAGCTCGTCGCCGACTGTATTCCGAACGCACGCGCTGGTGCTCCGCCGATTGCGGGGGATTCGGCCGGCAGAGGCCGGATCGCAAGTACCCGCGACCGTCAAAGGCCGCGGGCTGGACCTGGCGCTATTTTTCTTGCCTCGCCGCTCGCGATCAGTGCGTCGTTCGCGCGCAAGCAGTCGCGACGGCGTCATGCCAAGTCGCCGGTCACTGTGACCGTTCCGCCTTCCCCTCGTCGATGTAGTGCGTCGGTCGCGGTGGGTTTGGTACCGGTCGCTTGGCGAGTCCAGGCGGCGTCTGTGCACCTTCCTCTCTCCGATGACTCGCGACCTCCGCCCGAACTCCGAAGGCCTGTGACGACCGATTCACCCCCGCTTCGCGCAGAGACCGTGGAACCCGCCGGCGACGCGCCGATGCCGGATGTAGATCTCGATCGGTCGCTTGTTCATGGGATCGCGTGGACGGGCGGGATCAAGTCGGCCGTTCAGGTCCTGAGCTGGCTGTCGACGTTGGTCGTCGCGCGGTTGCTCAGCCCGACCGACTATGGCATATCGGGGATGGCCATGGTCTACATCGGGTTCGTCCAGTTGGTGAACGAATTCGGACTGAGCGCCGCTGTCGTGCAGCGGCGCGACCTGACTGACGACCAGGTCGCGCGACTCGGCGGGCTATCGATCCTTTTAGGAGCGACGATGTGCGCCCTGTCGCTCATCGCCGCACCCGCAGTTGCCGGCTTTTTCGGACAACGGGCCGTCCAAGCGGTGATCGTGGTGCTCAGCGTCACGTTTTTGTCAAGCGCCTTCCAGGTACTTCCACGCTCGTTGTTGGCGCGTGAGCTTCGATTCCGTACGCTCGCGGCGCTCGAGGGATCAGAGGCGCTCGCCACCACGCTGGTCACCCTCCCCCTCGCGATTCTGGGAGCTCGCTACTGGTCACTCGTGATCGGTGCCGTTGCCGGTCGGCTGGTCTCAACCGTGCTCGCACTCAAGTGGCGCCGCCATCGCCTGCGCTGGCCGTTCCCGCTCGGCAGCACGAAGGACTCCGTTCTGTTCGGATCGCACGTGGCGATGGCGAACATCGCCTGGTACATCTTCCGAAATGCAGATATGACTGTGATCGGCCGCTGGCTCGGCGACAAAGCGCTAGGTGCGTACACGCTCGGATGGAACTTGGCGAGCTTGCCTGTCGATCGCATTAGCACGATGGCCGCCCGCGCGACGCCGGCGATTTTTGCTCGCGTACAAGACGATGCATCGGCCCTTCGCCGTTACGTCCTCGCGCTCACGGAGGCGATCTCCCTCTTGACGGTGCCGGCGGCCGTCGGACTCGCGCTCGTCGCTCCAGACTTCGTCACCGTCGTCTTGGGGCCTGCCTGGGTGCCAGCTATTCAGCCGGTTCGGGTTCTGGCGCTTGCGGCGATTTTTCGCTCCGCCGTGCCATTGATGAATCAGATCCTCGTCGCCACCGGGCAGTCGAGCCGCAACATGCGTGGGACGATCGCGATAGCGATCATCCTGCCCGCACTCTTCGTCGGCGCAAGCCGTTGGGGAACGACGGGCGTTGCGCTCGTCTGGTTGCTCGGCTTTCCAGTCGTCTCATTCGCCTTCTATGTGCGGCATGCGCTCGCTACCTGTCGCATGTCCATCACGACGTACGCGCGCGCTTTTTGGCCGGCCGTCAGCGCCTCGGTCATTATGGCGGCCGCCGTCGCTGCCGTGCACTGGGCGCTCCAAGGACACTCGCCCGTGCTCCGCCTGATAGTGCAGGTAGCGGCCGGTGCGTCGGTATACGTCTCGGTCATGTACGTCGGACACAAACCACGCCTCTTGGCGTTTCAGACGGCAATCAAGGGACTGCGGTAATATGCAGATCGCGTTCGACTGCGTACCGACGCTGCCCAAGCTCGCGTGGCTGGCTACCGTCGATTTGACGACGTCCCTCGTCAGCGTCGCGCACGGCTCGGGTGTGGAGACCGCCGGCACGTTCTTCGTCGAGGGGGCGTGGGACGGCCCATTCGCCGAAGGCGACTTCGCGAACACCGCGTGCCTCTTCGGCACGGGTGGAGGAACGGATGGTGCCGACGCTTGGTTTGCGTCGAGTACGGCGACGACCGATTATTTGTACTATCACAGCACGCCTCAAAGGGTTTCGGTCGCAAACTCCCTGCCCCTCCTCCTTGCGAGCCGCCGCGTCCGTCTCGACCCGATGTTCGACGGATACGATGCGATCAACGAATCCATCATGCGCGGCATCAACGGCTATCTGGCCGACATTCCCACAACCGCTGATCCGATACGCCGGCTGATGCATCGGAATCTTCGTGTATCGCAGTCGGGCGTGGTCGAGCGCGACAAAGACCTCCCTCCGCCGTTTCCGACATTCGAAGCATACTATGAGTATCTGTCTGCCGCGTACGGGCGGATCGCTAGCAATGCACGAGACGCTGCACGGCGCCGCGCGCTCGCCATTTATTCGACGCAGTCGCGAGGATACGATACGACTGCGGTGAATGCGATCGCGGCGCGACACGGCGTCGACAAAGCGTTCACAGTGACCCGTGGGAAAAAGGCAGGATCGTTCGTCGACCGCGAGGAAGGCGAAGCCCCCAACGACGACGGCACTCAGATCGCAGCTGCGCTAGGAATCCCCAGCGATCCCATCGAGCGCCGCGCATTCGCCGGCGGGTTCGCGACCGAAGATTTGTACTACGCGTGCCTCGATCAGAATCAGGATTTCAATATGCACCAAATGACCGAGCGAATGGATCGTGTCGGTCTGCTGCTAACAGGAACGCTTGGCGAGCTATGGTATTCGCGCCAGTCATACGAGGAGTACATGCGTCGGTATGACTTGATCGACGACACTTTGAAACGCGTTGATCTCGGGGGACATGGATTGGCGGAGGTGCGCCTCGAGGTGGGGTTCATTCAGGCTGCTGTGCCATACATCGGAGCGCGTCGACGACCGGATATTTTTGCAATTACCGAGTCTGATGCGATGGATCCCTGGCGCTTGAAGAACCATTATGATCGACCGATTCCGAGGCGGATTGCCGAGACGGCGGGCCTGCCGCGTTCGATGTTCGGCCAAACTAAGATTGCGAGCGTCGTCCAATTCTCGCCTCCGGCGCTCCCGATTGGCGAATCTCTTCGATCCGCATATTTCGACTTTCTCATTGAGAATCGACTGCTGGCTCCTTGGCAGTTGCGCCTCTTCCCCGTCGTGCATCGGGTCAATTCAATCCTCTGGTTTGCGGGGGAGGGCCGGCACGCTTGGATCCATTACGCTCAGCGGGCAATCTCGAAGGTGCTCCGTCGAGACTATCGCTTCTCCCTGTGGTGGCAACGCTTGAGTGGTCGGCTCTTCTGTTTCTGCGTCAATCGGCGCGCGGATCAGCTATTCGCCGCACTCCGATCGGCAGCGCCTGATGCGCGGACGTTGTCGCCTCCATGATCTCTGTGACGAATCGCGTAAGCGTTTGGCGTCATTCTACCAGTGAGTGCGAGGCGCGGTCAGTTGCGCTCTACTGGCGAATCCGGGTAGGTGTCCGTCTTAGCGGAGGCTGCAGCAACGATTTATCTCGTGGACGGTGCCTCCGCCGAACCGCCTTCGGAGAGCGAGCGCGTCGCCAATCGCATCCGGCATCACAGCATGAACGTTGCCCGGACCGCCGGCCGGACGGCACCGCAGCGCAATTACAGACGAGGCGCCGGCTCACTGGCGCCTAGCGAGGCCGAGCGGCACTGCGGCTCCGTTCAAGCCGTCTAACGCACGCGGTATTCCATGCAAGGCGTCGATTTGCACGAGCGTCGGTGCCGTCCTCCCAACTCGCAAGCAGCCATGCCGACACAGTTGCCAGTCAGAAATCTGGATTTGCTCCGTGCCGTCGCAGTCACGTGTGTCATTGGCGACCATGTCACGCAGCTCTTCAGTAATCACGTTGGGCCCGTGCTCACCGTGTCGGAACTTGGGCGCGTCGGCGTGCTGATGTTTTTCGTCCACACAGCGCTCGTGCTCATGGCCAGTCTCGAGCGCCAAGACCAGGGCACGAGGTGGATCCAGGTGTTCTACGCTAGGCGAGCCTTCCGGATTTACCCGCTCGCGATCGTCGCGATTCTCGGATACCTGGCATTTCATGTCCCGTCATCGGTACGGTCATTGGCGCAGCCCACCACGTTCCAACCCATCTCCACGCTTGCGCTGCTGCAAAACGTAGCTCTTGTGCAGAATCTCTTCGGTACGCCCTTGCCAATCAACGTCCTCTGGAGCCTCCCACTCGAAGTCCAAATGTATGTCGCGCTCCCGCTCTGCTTCCTGCTCGCCCGCCGTCGCCCGGCGTATGTAGTCGCGCTGATGGTCGGCGGCGCAAGCGCATGGTGGATTGGGCATACGCTGCAGCCTGTCGGCGTATGGCGATTGACCATACTGAATTATGTTCCGTGCTTTCTTGCGGGCGTGTTGGCATATGCCGTCGCGCGGCACGGCAAGATCCGCCTGGCGCTTCCCGCTTGGTGCTGGCCCTTGATCCTGCTCGGCACGTTGGTCCTCGCGGGCCGTGCACATCCCGGTGACGGAAACCCGCCGTTGAACTGGCTCGTGTGTGTCGTCCTTGGGCTCGCAATTCCGCTGGTCCGGGACGGAGCCGCGAACTGGTTCGCGCGCGGGACCAGAATAGTGTGCGAGTACAGCTACGGGATCTACCTCACTCACGTCGCCGCACTTTGGTTTGCGTTCGTCGTGTGTCACGACGTTCCGCTTGCCGGAAGACTCGGCATCTTCGTGGCCGTCGCCGCGCTCCTCGCGTTCGTGTCCTATCACGCCATCGAACAGCCCGGCATCGCCGCGGGCAAGCACGTCGCGAAATGGCTCGTCAGAGACCGCGCGGAAACGGTGGCGCCCGTACCAGATTCCGCGCTTTGAGAAGGTTCCTGTCTCCAACTGCGAGCTACTTCGTAAGGGCCGACGGGCACAGCTCCATGCGTAGAGCAGGCATGAAGTTTTTGCGAACGGTGTCGCCCCAAGCCTGCAGCCGTGACGGTCAACCACGCCGACTAGCGTCGCCCGGATTATCCCGGCACCGTGTCGTCGGCCAGGCTTTCAGCGGTAGGATTCCAACGCCCATCGCAACCCTACCTATGCAGTTATTCGTGTGTCCGCAATTACCAAAGGACTGTAAAGAGAATTCGCCAATGCGTGCCTTATGGCCGCTTACAGAGCCCGAAGCGATCACATTCATCTTCGCACGGTACGCCGGCAGGAGATTTGAATGCGAACTTGCCGGCGCTCTCGTCGGGGACTCGCCAATTGTCGGCCGGGGTGTCGACGCGTCGCGTTGCGGCCGACGGCGATGGTCATGAGATCGTCAAGCGAATAATGAAGCCGCACACGTCATGGCCTTCGGTCACGGGTCACGCCAGGCGATCATGTGGTCGTAGTCGATCGAGAAGGGCCATAACGAAGCCGTCTGCACGCTGCCAAATGTGATGGAGTGCACGATGTCGTTGACGAACATCGCATCGAGGTCAGCGTTCTCGCACCAGTTTTGCGTC
>DATNCZ010000230.1:0-11718 GCA_035553335.1 Gemmatimonadaceae bacterium | reverse complement strand
AGAGTCGCTGGCAGATGCACTCGGCGACGTGAAGGGAATGAAGATTCTCTGGCCGCGGGCCGCGGGCGCACGCTCGGTTCTTTCCGACACGCTGCGCGCGCGCGGTGCCGAAGTCGTGGAAGTGATCCTGTACGACACCGTCGCTCGCACCGTGCAGGATGAGACGCGAAACCGGGTGCTGGAAGCCGACGCGATAACCTTTACCAGTCCGTCAGCCGTGCACGCGTTCGTTGCGTGCTTCGGCACGTCTGTCGCGCCCCGGATAGTCTGCATTGGACCCGTTACTGCGGACGCGGCGACGCAGGCGGGATTGCCGGTATCGGCTGTTGCGGGAGTGTATACCCTCGATGGCGTGGTTATCGCGCTCTCGCGAATGTTCGGCGCGGCCCCGCACGACAACGCACAGCAAGCGCCACCAATAAGCATGCAATGACCGACGCCGGCCAATTCCCCACCGTGAGGCTCCGCCGGCTGCGCACCAGTGACACCATTCGGCGGATGGTACGTGAGACTTCGCTGAGACCGGAGCATCTCATCGCACCGATCTTCGTCACGGACGGCGAGAACGTCGTCGAGTCGATCGAATCGATGCCGGGAATCAATCGCGTGTCCGTCGATGGTGTGACGGCCATCGCCGACGAGCTCGTCGCAGCGGGTGTTCCGGCGGTGATTCTCTTTGGCGTTCCGGCACCGAACCGCAAGGATCCGCATGGAAAGGAGAGTTACGCCTCCAGCGGCGCCGTTCAGCGCGCGATCCGTGCTCTCAAGGCTCACGCACCCGATCTGCTAGTCATCACTGACGTGTGCATGTGCGAGTACACGTCGCACGGCCACTGCGGAATTCTCGACGCTCAGCAATACCTCCTCAACGATGAGACGCTCGATTCTCTGCGACGGATTGCGGTATCGCACGCAGAGGCTGGTGCAGACGTCGTCGCACCGAGCGGTATGATCGACGGCGCCGTCGGCGCAATCCGTGTCGCGCTCGACAATGCAGGGCATGCGAATGTCGCGATCATGGCTTACGCCGTTAAGTATTCATCCGCGTACTACGGCCCGTTCCGCGACGCGGCCGGTGGTGCACCGGCGTTCGGCGACCGCCGCACGCATCAGCTGGACCCCGCGAATCGCGGGATCGCGTTGCGGGAGAGTGCGCTCGACGTTGCTGAAGGCGCGGATTTCCTGATGGTGAAGCCTGCGCTCGCCTATCTCGATATCGTGAGCGCCGTAAGCGCCGCGCATCCCGGCGTGCCTCTCGTCGCATACAACGTGAGCGGCGAATACGCGATGGTGAAGGCTGCGGCCGCGGCGGGATGGATCGACGAGCGCGCTGTCGTGCTCGAATCACTCACATCGATGCGCCGCGCCGGCGCGGGAATGATCATTACATATCACGCGAAGGATGCCGCGCGGTGGCTGAAGGATTGATGGCAGTAACGCGTCCGGCGACAACCCGTCCTCATGCAATGCCGCCTGTGCACGGCGACGTACCACCCGCGAGCGTAGCAGCGGGCTCCGTTCTCGTTCGCGCGTGCCGTCGAGAGGTTGTGCCGCACACTCCCGTGTGGCTGATGCGACAGGCGGGGCGGTACATGCCAGAGTATCGCGCGATCCGCGCGCGCCAGACCATGCTGGAAGCGATCGGCGATCCCGCAACGGCGGCGGAAATCACGTTGCAGCCCGTAAAGGCGCTTGGCGTCGATGCGGCAATCATATTCTCGGACATCCTGCCGCCCCTCATCGGCATGGGGCTCGACCTCGACTTCGTCGCAGGCGCAGGCCCGCGCATCGCCAACCCGGTTCGGGCGTCGCGCGACGTCGACATGCTCGGCACCCCGCCGGCGGAGCAGACGATGCGTGGTACGCTTGGCGCCATTCGACTCGTTCGCGAAGCGCTCCCCGCATCGACCCCGCTGATTGGATTCGCAGGTGCGCCCTTCACGCTGGCGTGTTACGCGATCGAGGGCGGCAGCTCGCAGCGTTACGATCTGGCGAAGAGCTTCATGTACGCAGAGCCTGCGGCGTGGGGACGACTGATGCGTCGGCTCGTTACCGTGCTTGCCGATTACCTGGTCGCGCAGGCGCGCGCAGGCGCCGACGTCCTGCAGGTGTTCGACTCGTGGGCAGGCGCGCTCAGTCCCCATGATTATGCACGCTACGTGCAACCGCACAACGCAGCGCTCTACCGCGCAGTCCATGCCGCCGGGATTCCCGTAATCAACTTCAGCACCGGCACCGGCGCGTACATCGACGACGTGGCAGCGTGCGGCGGTGACGTGGTGGGAATCGACTGGCGCACGCCGCTCGATTCGGTACGCGCGAGACTGGGTGACAGGTATTCGATCATGGGAAACCTGGATCCGATCGCGCTGCTCGCGCCGTGGCGAGAGCTGAAGGCTCAGATCGATGACGTGTTGATGCGAGCCGGCTCCAGGCCCGGGCACATCTTCAATCTCGGTCACGGGATTCTTCCCTCGACGCCGGTCGACAACGTGCGCAGACTCGTGGACTACGTGCATGAGGCTACCGCACCAGGTTACTGCCCTTGACTCGCACGCCCGACGACGCCGGCCAAACTGCGCCGATTGGCGTGCTGCTGATGGCGTACGGCGGGCCCGAATCGCTCGCCGAGATTCCCGGCTATCTGGCGGACATACGCGACGGCCGCCCCACAACGCCGGCTGTGCTCGCCGAGATCACACGCAACTACGAAGCGATTGGCGGACGTTCCCCGATCGCCGAGCTGACACGACGCCAGGCTGAGGGAATCGAGCGCGAGCTCAACCCCGCGGGAATGCCGCAGTGCTTTCGAGTGTACGTCGGAATGCGCCACTGGTCACCGTGGATCGAGGAAACGGTCGGCCGGATGAGCGTCGATGGAATCGACCGCGCCGTCAGTATGGTCCTCGCACCGCACTTCAGCGGCATGAGCATCGCGCGTTATCAGGCGAAGATAGCCGACGGCCTCTCCATGTACCGCACGAACATCGACTTCGCGCACGTCGATAGCTATCACACCGCACCCGGCCTGATTGCCGCGCTCGCCGACCGAGTGCTCGCCGGCATCGCACGCTGGCCCGAAGCAGAGCGCGAGTCAGTGCACGTGATCTTCAGTGCGCATAGCCTGCCCGAGCGGATCATTCGCGCCGGCGATCCGTACGACGCGCAGGTTCATGAAACCGCCCAACTCGTCGCGCAGAGCGCGGGAATACCGTCGGACAGGTGGTCGTGGAGCTATCAGTCCGCCGGCCGCAGTCCGGAGCCATGGCTGGGTCCTACGTACCCCGACCACCTCGCGGCGCTCGCCGCGCGCGGCATACGCAACGTCGTCAGCGTGCCTGTAGGATTCGTCTGCGACCACGTCGAGATCCTCTACGACATCGACATCGACGCACAGCGCATTGCACGCGAGCTGGGCATGCACCTCGAGCGCCCTCCGTCCCTGAACGACGATCCGCAATTCGTGCAGCAGCTCGCATCCATCATCGCACGCCGAGCCCAGGACGCCGGATGGACGTGAGCGGCAGTATCGAGCGAAATGCAAGACCGGAGATTCTCGTCATCGGTGCTGGGATCGCTGGAATCGCCGCCGCGTTGCGCATTCGTGCGCTGAACGACTCCTGCGGCATCACGCTCGCCGACTCCGCCGCGCGGCTCGGCGGCAAGATCGCTGGCGACGTTGTGGATGGATGCGTGGTCGATGGTGGGGCGGACGTGTGCATCGGGAGCAAGCTGCGCGCGACAAGCCTTTTCGATGCTCTGTCACTCGGGACGCGTGTGATCCGTGTGAATCCTGACAACCTGCCGACCTACGAGCTTCGGGACGGCGAGCTCTGCAAGTCGCCCACGACTTTCGACGGTGAGTTGCTGACGTTCCGGGAAGGGCTCCGGGAGCTGGTCGACGTTGCCTGCGCAGCGTTGCGTGACGTAACGGTGCACACGAATGCCGTGGCCGAATCGATCCAGCGTACAGATGACGGACGATGGGTCACGCACTTTGCGGACGGAACATCGCTGATCGCAGACGCTGCGATCGTTGCGGTTCCGGCACGTGCAGCCATGATGCTCCTGTCATCGCTTCCAGTACCGGCGGCGAAGACGCTGGAAGGGATCGCGTATCCGGCAACCTCCACCGTAACGATGGCGTGGAACGCAGACGACGTTCAGTGCTCGCTTTCCGGCACCGGCTATCTCGTGACGGATCCGTCGTCCGCAGTCAGCGCCTGCACCTGGACGTCTTCCAAGAACCCCACGCATGCACCGCGCGGGACCGTTATCGTGCGCGGATACGTTCGCGGCTGCGGACTCGATGCGGTCTCACTCGTTCGCGCGGAAGTCGCCTCTACGCTGGGCGTCACCGCCCCGCCGCTGTTCACGCGGGTGTACGAATGGCCGGCTGGAATCGCAGTGTATCCGCCCGATCACGACGAGAACGTAACGGCACTTGGCGACGCGCTTGCAGCGCTGCCGGGACTTTTCATCGCCGGATCTACCTTTCACGGGATCGGAATTCCCGATTGCATCCATTCGGGCGAGCGTGCCGGTGCATCGGCGGTAACATATCTTGCAGCACGACAAACAGAGGAAGCGGCATGACATCGATCGACGCGACGCCAGATACCTCGGAATCCATGCGACTCTATGATGTCGCCAGACGGTACTTTCCGGGCGGAGTCAGCTCGCCGGTGCGTGCGTTCAATGGCGTCGGTGGTTCACCGCGCTTCATCGTGAGCGGCAAGGGCGCATACGTCACCGACGCCGATGGCAATCGCCTGGTGGACTACCTGCTCGCCTATGGTCCGCACATTCTCGGTCACGCACCGCAGGTTGTACTGGACGCGATCATCGAGACTGCGTCGCAAGGCACCAGCTTCGGCGCGCCGAGCACGCATGAGATCGAGCTCGCAGAGTCGATTCAGCGGTTCGTGCCGTCGATGCAGGTAATGCGATTCGTGACGTCCGGCACCGAAGCCGTCATGAGCGCAATTCGGCTCGCCCGCGCCGCGACGGGGCGCGATCTCATCATCAAGTTCGACGGCAATTATCACGGTCACGCCGATTCGGTTCTCGTGCGTGCAGGATCGGGTGTCGCGACACTGGGACTTCCGGATTCACCAGGAGTCACCGCCGCGGCAACACGCGACACGATGGTGCTACCGTATAACGACATCGAAGGGGTACGCAACGCGTTCGCCGAGTACGGCCACAAGATTGCCGCTGTCATCGTCGAGCCGATCGCCGGCAACATGGGAGTTGTGCTGCCGGTTCCTGGTTTCCTCGAAGCGCTGCGGTGGCAGACGACCGCGTATGACGCGGTACTCATCTTCGATGAAGTAATGACAGGCTTTCGGGTACATCCCGGCGGCGCGCAGACGCTGTTCGGAATGTCGCCGGACCTGACCACGCTGGGCAAGGTGATCGGCGGCGGCCTCCCTGTCGGCGCGTACGGCGGTCGCCCCGAGCTGATGCGCCAGATCGCACCCGACGGGCCGGTTTATCAGGCGGGAACGCTCGCCGGCAATCCGGTGGTGATGGCCGCGGGCGTTGCAGTTCTTCGCGAGCTCGCCAGACCCGGCGTCTGGCAGCGGGCGGCGGACGCCACAACCGCACTCGCCAGCGGTCTCGCGCGCGAGGCGGCAGCCGCAGGCGTGAGCCTTCAGGTACCGCACATGGGTACGATGCTGACGCCGTTCTTCTCGGACCGGCCGGTCACCGACTACATGCAGGCGCGCGCGTCCGACACGCGTCGCTATTCGGCCTTCTTTCACACGATGCTCGACCTTGGTGTCTCACCGCCCCCGTCGGCATTCGAATCATGGTTCGTTTCCACACAGCACGGCCAGGCAGAGACGGACCACACCATCGAGGCAGCAGCGCAGGCCTTCCGCAGTCTGGCCTGAGCTCGGCGCCTGCGTGACGCAGGCGCTTCGGAAAAGTTTCGTCACCGTTCCCTGACAGCACTGCGCTTGTGCGCAGCGTCGCGCGGCTGTTTCGTGTGTGCAGCACCGCAAACAGGAGAATGTCGCGACGATGTCAACGGCGTTACTGGAGCTTCCATCAACGCGCCGCGGCGAGCTGGCCACTGTCGTGCGAGCCGGCTGCGTACTGGCAATCGTCGACGGGTTCAGCGCGTACGCACTGGGGCTTCTCTTTTTCCGGCACCCGCCGTTCGCTCGTGTGTTCCAGGGAGTCGCGGCCGCATTGCTCGGCAAGGAAGCCTACACGCTCGGCACCGAAGGCATGCTGATCGGCCTTGCCATGCACACTGCTGTCGCGTTCGCATGGGCAACGCTGTATTACGTGGTCTACCGCAACTGGGCGTCACTGCAACGCGCGGCACAGGGGTGGATCGGTGTCGCAACCGTTGGGCCGCTGCTTGGTGCGATCATCTGGCTATCCATGTGCTACGTGGTATTTCCGATGACGAAGCTGCACCACGTGTCCATCGCATCGCGCGGCTTCGTGGTCAACTTCGTCCACCATATCCTCGTCGTGGGCCCGCTCGTCGTGGCTATTGACCGGTAATCCGGCACACCCCGCAACAGTACGGAATCATTCGTATACAATCGCCGAGTGGGCGCGGGCAGCAAGCCGTGGTATCTTGATTGATCCAACGGGATCGCGCTCATGTTCGTAACCGGCCGGCCAAAACTGAAGAAGATCCGGACGATTCTCGTGGGCGTGACACTTGCGATGATCGTTGGAGGGGCTGCGCTCTCGCTTCGAGACGCGATTCGATCCGCACGCGCGCAGCGTGAGGCCGCACAACGCACGCTCGCTGCGTACGCGCATTTCGCCAGCTATCTGTACGTGACTCGCATCTACCTCATGGCGCGCGAGCGGACGGTGATGCAGGCTTTCGTCAAGCTCGGACCCGACGACCCATGGACAGGCCCGCTCCCGCCGCCGACGATCATTCCCGCGATTCCCGACACCGGCGAAGCGTGTGCGCGATCCCCGCTGTGGAAGATCTATCGCTTCCGGATGGATCTGCCTTCGCGCGCGCTGACGATCGTCGGCGGCACACCGATTCCGGCCGCCATGCGGTTGATCCGCGACTCCATTCCCAAACTTGCACTTACCCCCGAGATAGCGTCCTGGCACTTTGGATATCTGTTCGTCGACTCGCCCGACTTCCCTGAAGCGATTGCCTTCACGCCAGTTCGCGACGGTGCGGGCCATGTGAGAGCGGTGTACGGCTACCGCTCCTGTTACGCGACGTACGATGTCTGGGACTACGCCCTGGTCCATCGTGTCGCACGCATAGTTCCACCGTTTCTTACGGAAGGCATGCCGACGGATTCGATCCTGAGCATCGTCGTCGCGGACAGTCGCGGACGCACTCTGTACTCGGCGCCGACGCGCGGCGTTCCGGTACGCGCGACCGGGACGGACACAGTGCCGCAGATCAGTGGGATAGTCGTCACGGTCGGCCTCCGCCCGAAGGTGGCCGGCAGACTGGTACTCGGAGGTGTCTCGAGCTCACGGCTGCCGGGTTCGTTCCTGCTGCTGATCGGCAGCATAGTGTTCGCTGTCGCGACGCTCGCGATGATGCGGAGAGAATTCAGGCTCGTGGAATCGCGGGAGATGTTTCTCGCGAACATCTCGCACGAGCTACGCACCCCGCTGCAACACATCCTGCTGTTCGTACAGATTCTCCGGCTCAAGCGGGCCCGCAATCAGGACGAGCATGACAAGGCAATCGAGGTGATCGAGACGGAGACGCAACGCCTCATCCGTCTCACCGACAACGTGCTCGCCGTAGTGCGCACCACGCGGCCGCAGATCGCGGTCGGCCCGGTGGACGTGTCGGACGTCGTAGCAAGTTCCGCTGAGCTGTGCGAGCAACTCGCGGCCGCGAGGTCCATGAAGTTCGAGATCGATGCCGTTCCCGCTATCGCAGCGTGCAACGCAGGCTCACTCAAGCAGGTGCTGGTAAATCTCATCGACAACGCCGTGAAATACGGCCCCAATGGTCAGACCATTCGCATCGGCGTACGCGCGGATGCGCAGGACGTGCAGATCTGGGTCGAGGATTCCGGCCCCGGGATTCCGGCCAAGGATCGCGAACGCGTGTGGGAAGCGTTCACGCGGCTGGATTCTCCGGAAGACGCGACGGCCGGCACCGGCATTGGCCTGACCATTGCGCGCGAACTGATCCTGCAGATGCACGGGCGCGTGGAGATCCAGCAGGGCGCCGATACCGGCGCACGGATCTCCGTATTTCTACCACGCTGGACTGCGGAGTAGACACAATGACAGAACCTCAAGCGAACAATCACCAGGCCCACACGGTGCTCATAATAGAGGATAGCGAAACACTCGCCCTCGGACTGCGCACCAGCTTCGAATTCGAAGGATACAACGTGCACTGGGCAGCGGACGGAGAGCTGGCGCTGGAGTGGCTGGGTGAGCACACGCCCGATCTCGTGATTCTCGATCTCATGCTGCCGAAGGTCAACGGCTTCGAAGTGTTGCGCCGCTTTCGGGCGAATGGCGGGACGGCGGCAGTGCTGATCCTGTCGGCACGCGATGGCGAAGTGGACAAGGTGCAGGGTTTCCGAAGCGGCGCGGATGACTACGTCGTCAAACCTGTCGGTGTGCTCGAGCTGCTTGCCCGTGCGGAAGCGATGCTGCGTCGCATGGAGCCGCGCACGTCGCCCGCTGCAAACGATGCTTCATCGACGGGCAGTATTCAGTTCGGTGAGGTTACGATCGACCTCAAGACGCGCACCGTGACGCGCGCTGGAACCGTCGTGGAGCTGACGCCGCGCGAATACGAGCTGCTGGTCTTTCTGGTGCGGGCCGACGGAGCAATCATCTCTCGCGAGCACGTAATGGATGAGGTCTGGCACTACGTACCAGGGCTCACGTCCCGCACCGTCGATCAGCACGTCGCGCGGCTGCGTCACAAGCTCGAGTCCGATCCCGCGGAACCGCGCCACATTCTTACCGCGCGCAAGGCGGGCTACAGATTCGCGCCGTGAGCTGTCACATCGCTACTGCTTCTTCGCTACCGAAACGGGCACGCTCCAGATGAACTTGCCCCAGCTCATCCGCAGCTTGCCCGGTGTACCGTCCGCAACCGCGATCGCGAAGTCTTCCTGCGGCGACGGCGCTGTCGCAACCGCCATCGGGATGCGAGCGACGTCGTGCGATGCGTCGTAGTCCGTCCCCCACTGGCCGTGCTGCGCGTTGACGATCAGATCGACGCTCCCATCGCTCCTCGGTAGCGTCCACAGGCTGTATACGCCCGCAGGTATCCGCTTTCCACCGATGTCCAGATCATTGTCGAAGAAGAGCGTCGTCGCCGCGTTGGCGCCGGTGCGCCATACGCTGCCGTATGGGATCACCTTCCCGAGCAGCACGCGGTCGCGCCGGCGTGGACTGCTGTACGTGACCACCACCGGCGCTCCGCCGAGTCTCGCGCGTGCGACCACCTCCGGCGATACCGCGCCCACGCCCTTTCCAGCGTGATCCGCAGCCGCGAACCGGCTTGCCATCGGCAACACGTCGACAAATGCGGTGCGCGTCATCTGGGTCTGCTCGGTAGTCTCGCTCGCGTCACCGCCGGTGATGCGTCCGGCGCCGTCCAGCGCAAGCCGGGTCGCGGCGATGCCGAAGAAGTCCGCGTCCAGCTCCCTCTGCGATCGCTTCACGAATACGCGCTTGAACGTCCGCCCGTGAACGATATCGATCGTGGTAAGCCGCACCGTGTCACCGACTGCCGCGCGTGCAAGAGGCGCATAGAGCTCGTACAGCACCGGCGAGGCATACAGCCCATATGACGGACCGAATCCCGTCATCAGCTGCGGGTAAGGCGGTTGTTTCAGCACCGCATGTCCCCTGCTGTGATGGCCCGCCGAGTCGACGTCCACCACGACCGAGTCGCGTGCGTAGTCTATCGTCACGCGACTCTGCGCGACCTCGGACGTCCCCATCGGTGTTACATCCACCACTGAGTGCGACGGAGTTCCGTCGGAAGTGAGATCCACAACGTAGTGAATGAGAACGGTCCCCGGAACGCGCACGACCAGATTGCCGTCGAGCTTGTTACCGGTGCGCGTGAAGCTCTCGACGACTACCGTGTCGCGCCCGAGCAGAGTGACGAAGGTGCCACCGCGATCGATCACCGGATTGCCCACGCCGCGGGCCACCCCGAGCGCTGCAGTAGCGGCAGCACACAGAACCAGAACCATCGCCTTGCCCGTCATGATCGAAGAATGCACGCGCTGACGGCCTCATACCAGCACCGCGAGTGTCAGAAAACGGTGATCAATATTTTCACTGCCTTTGACAATCGCGGGAGGTCATTCCAGAATCGCGTGCGCGCCCGCGGCGCCCCTGGTCTTCCGGACGAGAAGCAGCAACGGGATGAGCAACAGTATCAGCGCCGCACTCAGCTCGTAGATCTTGCCGTACGCCAGGACACTCGCCTGCGCCATGAGCTGATGGTCGATCAGCGCGAGCGCCTGCTTCTGCGCAGTCCAGAAGTCCGCTCCTTTCGCCATCAGGCCTCGCGTCATCATGTCGATGCGCGCCATGCTGACGGGATTGAGCGTCGATACGTGCGACACGAGATTCGCACGATTCTGCGCCGTATAGCGAATCAGAAGCGTCGAGATTGCGGCGATGCCGAACGAGCCGCCAAGCTGGCGGAAGAAGTTGTACAACCCCGTTCCCTGGGCAAGCTCCGTCGGTGAAAGCTCTGCGAGCGTGATGGTCGTGAGCGGGACGAACATCAGGCCCAGCCCCACTCCACGCAGAATCAGCGGCCAGAAGAAATCCCCCGCGCCGCTCGCACCTGTAATGAGTGACAGCTTCCACGCCGCGAGCGCGAACGTCAGTGCGCCGGCCGTGATCAGCAGCCGCGGATCGAACTTGTTCGTAACGCGGCCCACCACGCCCATCGACACCGCCGTTGCAAGCGCGCCGGGCATCAGGATCCATCCGGTCTGCTCCGCCGTCATGGCCAGATTCCCCTGCATGAACACGGGTAGCGTGAACGACATCGCATACAACCCGATTCCCATCACCACGCCGAGCAGGGTGCCGACCCACATCTGCCGGTGTTTCAGCACGCGAAAATCGATCACCGGATGCTCGGTTTTCAGCTCCCGCCAGATGAGCAGCACGCCGCCAACCACGCCTGTAACCGTCAGCCACGCGATGAAGTGGGATGCAAACCAGTCCTCGCGCTCGCCATGTTCCAGCACGTACTGCAGCGATCCCACGCTCACGATCAGCAGCGCGATGCCGAGATAGTCGATCGCACGCGGGCGCTTCTGGTGCGCGGGATCGTTGACGTAGCCGGCAATCATCACCGCGGCGAGAATGCCGACAGGTATGTTGACGTAGAAGATCCACGGCCAGCCGTAATTATCGGTGAGCCAGCCGCCGAGTGTGGGCCCGATCGTCGGACCAACCATAACGCCAAGTCCGAAGAGCGCCATTGCCATTCCAGCCTCTTCCAGCGGAAATGACTCGAACAGCACGGCCTGCGATACTGTCATCAGCGCACCGCCGCCGATTCCCTGAATGATGCGCCACATGACGAGCGCGCCAAGTGAATGCGAGGCGCCGCAGAAAAAACTCGACGCGGTGAACAGCACGATGGACCCCACGAAGTAGCGCTTGCGTCCGAGCAGATCGCCAAGAAAGCCGGTCAGCGGAATGACGATGACGCTCGCGAGCAGATATCCGGTGGACACCCACGCG
>DATNCZ010000229.1:0-22409 GCA_035553335.1 Gemmatimonadaceae bacterium | reverse complement strand
CGTCGATTCGGTGCGTCAGGATCTGGTGCGGATGCCGGATGTTTCTGGTCCGCAGCTCAAGACTTTCATGACGGCGCATCATGCGCGTATGGACCGTCTGATGGCAATGCATCGCGAGATGATGAGTCGGATGTCCGGCGCGGGTCGGTCGGGTCGATGAGCGATCACGGCGTCCTCACGACACGCGCCTCGGATCTCGATCGCGCCGCCCTCGTTCGACGAGGGCAGTGGTTGAGCTACGCCACCGTCGGATACAACACGCTCGAAGGACTCGCCTCGATCGTCGCTGGTGGATTCGCCGGAAGCATTTCGCTCGTCGGCTTCGGCATCGACAGTCTCATCGAGGTCGCATCGGGTGGAACCGCGATGTGGCGTCTTCGCGCAGACGTCGACGAAATTCGTCGCGAACGCGTCGAGCGCGCGTCGCTCCGCATCATCGGCGTGCTCTTTCTACTGCTGGCCGCATATGTCGCCATCGATGCGGTGAAGACGCTGTGGCGCCACGAAGCGCCGGGCCAGAGCATCGCCGGTATCGTGATCGCCGCGCTGTCGCTCGTCGTCATGCCGCTGTTGGCGCGCGCCAAGCGCCGCGTTGCCAGTGGTCTCTCGAGCCGAGCATTGCATGCGGACGCGACACAGACGGATCTGTGCACGTATCTCTCGGCAATCCTCCTGGGTGGTCTGGTATTGAACGCGCTCATCGGTTGGTGGTGGGCCGATCCATTGGCTGCGCTCGTCATGACGCCGATCATTGCGCGCGAAGGAATCGCGGGACTGCGCGCCGAGAAGCATTGTGAGGATTGCGTATCGTGATGACGAGGCTCGTCGGCCGACAGACTGAGGGTCTAACGTGTTGAGCTGTTGTCAGTGCGAGGGCCTTGAGCGCCAGTTCGGCGCGAAGACGGTCGCGCGCGAGTTGCGGCATTATCGTCGGCGTGGGGCGGCGCGCACCACGCGCCTGCTGATCGACGCAATTCGCAACGTCGGCGTTGTCGGCGTCTCGCTGCTCGACATCGGTGGCGGTGTCGGGGCCATTCATCATGCGCTGCGACAGCGGGGCGGATCGCGCCACCCACATCGACATCTCGGCCGACTTTCTCGAGGCGGCGGAGCGCGAAACCGCGCGGCGTGGTCACTCGGATCGCGTTCGGTTCGTGTTGGGCGATTTCGTGCAACTTGCGTCCAGCGTTGACCCGGCCGATATCGTGACGCTCGATCGCGTGATCTGCTGTTATCCTGACATGGAGTCGCTCGTCACGCGTGCGGCTCAACGAGCGCGACGCATCGTAGGCGCGGTCTATCCCAGAGCTTCTTGGTGGGTACGTGCCGGCGTCAGACTGACCAACGCACTGATGCGCGTCAGGCGATGCCCTTTCCGCGTCTACCTTCACTCGCCACTTGCGATCGACGCAGCGTTCAGCGGACAAGGACTGAGTCGTTCCAGAACGAGTCGCACACTCATCTGGGAAGTTGTTGTGTACACGCGACCGATGGATACGACGCGCGCACTGCCGCGCGATCCGAGCCAGGAATCGTCGGCCGAGATTGACGAGTGATCGCGCTTGCCGCCCACACCAACGAGATCGGGCTGGGGTAGTTCGGCGCATTCGGGGTCAGCGGGTCGGATTGTCTTGCAGTTCGCACTCGAAATGAAACGATTTCTGGTATCATGGCTGGAGCTCAACCCCACGATGTCCAGCTTGGGAAGCTCGCGGTAACCAACGGGGTCGTTTCGTAAGTCGTTGATTTTCAACGCCAAACGGCCAGCTTGGTTTTGTGCGCGCCAAGGATTTAGCGCGGATTCAAGGCCCAACGGTGACCAACGCGACAGGCGGCAACGGCCAGACACCTAGACCGCCACGTCCAATCGCTATGTCGACCTGAGGGGCTGCATTTCTCTAGGACGTATCGGCCCGGGTGGTTCCTGTCGAGTCACGGAACGCGAAGAAGTCTTCCCGCTATTCGCGGCGCCTTCAGGAAATATCTCGGTCGCTACCAACGATCGCTTCGAGCCGCCCTCGGATCATTTCACGGATGTGTGACGGAGCGAGAACCTCCGCCTCGCCGCCGTACTGAAGCACATATCGCACTGCCCATTCGACGTCGAGAACGGGATGCTCGAGTTCGACTGAGCCGTCCTCATTCAGCGCATACCCCTCGCGCTCGGCAACCCACCTGGCGATCCGAGACGTATACCGAACACGCATGATGTCCGACGCGGGGTCGTGCGACAGCACCCGATGGCCGTCCAGCTCACTATCCAACTGAAACGTCTTCGGTATCACGTATCCCGCTCGAAGAACCTCGGCACTGTCAATTCTATCAAGGCGAAACCGTCTGACCGCTTTCCGAGTCTCGCAATACGCGATAGCGTACCACATCCCCGCCGCGTAGGCAGTGCCGTACACTCGTACCGTCCGCGCCTGCGCAGCCGCGGCTACACCGCGGTACCGCAGTCGCACCTTTCGCCTTGCGACGAGTGCCTGACGCATCAGCGTCAAGTGTTCACGGTGCTGCTCAAGCAGCATACCAAGCCCCTCGACTTCAATCCTTGGGCTATCGCTTCTGGTCGCGATGTCGCGTTCATCTCCGCCTACGCTGGCAACCGCACCATGCATCCTAACCCGCGCCCGATCGATCCAGACTCCGTCTTCCGGCGCAGAGTCCCGACGCAGCATCGCCAATCCCAACTCCACTGCCAACAGTTCGAGCCGCCCGAGTCGCATCGGCCTCAGAAAGTGCGGCGTTACAACGCCGACTTGGTGATGCTCGAGGTAGATCTGCACGCTGTCCACGAATCCCGCCGGCGCGTCTTGGCGATCACTCAGCGCATAGAGATCGTGAATAAGGGTTCTCACTGGGACACCCATCTGCGCCGCGACCTGATCTAGACCAACATGCTCCTTCGCTGCCAGAATCGGCAACGTGGCAAGCAGACGCAACAACTGAGCAGATGCGGCCTGTGTTGAGCTGTTATCATCTGCATCGGCACCCTGTTTCGTTCGCGACGGCTTCGTGGCCGACAACTTTCGGATCGCCGTCCGTTCACCTACTGGCCTAGCGTAGGCCGCCGCTGCTTGGCACGCAACGCGCGCGAAAGCGTCGCATACGACCGCCGGCGAGATTGGCAGTGCTTCTCCGCCAAACGACAGAAGCCACCGTGCAAACGTATCAACTCGCCGAACGTCGAACCGGCGGCGCATCGCAGCGTCCGGCACGCTGATGCCGAGCCGTGCTGCCGCAGCGATTTCCCCGCCCTCGCCGCGGAACTCGACGATCGCGCTTAACAGGTCCCCGTCTCCGATTTCCCATGCCCGCCGTGACTTGGCGTACTCACGAAGCACAAAGTCTGATGGAATCGAATAGTCGGGTGTGACTGGTTGCCGCGCGTTCAGTCGAACGCGTGTGATACGAGAAGCTCGATAAGTCCGCAAGGCGTGTTTGCTGACATCGCGGGCTATGAGATACCAGTTACCGCTAGCGAGCACCAGGCCATATGGCTCGACGGTGCGAACGTCCGTCCCGTCCGCGCCGATTGCGTAGTAGTCGATCTCGGCTCGCTTTCGGTGCGTCACCGCCTCGATCAGTCCGTCGAGAATGTCGGCGCCGGTTGTCGCGCGCGGCGCAATCACGCGCTCACGTTCCTCTGAACCTGGATGCATCTCTTCGATAGGAAGATCGAAGTTCAGCTTGCGGACGACCGACGTTGCGGCAGCGGACAGTGATGCGCTGTCCAGGCTGCGAAGGCGCATGACGGCAAGCGCCACAAACCTCAATTCTTCTGGTTCGAATACCAGATACGGCAAAGCGCGATAGCCGTATCGATCGACCTTTCTCGGTTTCGACTCCGTGCGGTCGCTACCCTTCTCAACAAGATACGGAAGATAGAAATCGTGCGTAGTCAGTCGGTAACCGATAGACTCGCCGTCATCCAGCACAACCGTTTCGATCGGAACACCGAGCCGGCGCAACTCCGCCTTGTCACGTTCGAACATCCTTCGACGCGCGGCCGCTCCTGCGGTCGCCTGTGCGTAGGCCGGCACATCTTCGAGTAGGTTCTCGAGCGTCGAAGGGTAGCGACGCGAGAGCAGAGCTGCCAGCACGTCGATCCAGCGCTGCAACTTGGCACTCGGTTGCGAGCGGCCGACGGGCGCTTCTCGTCGCGGCGTTGACTTGGGGGCGACCTTTTCTCCTCGCCCCACGCCCTTCATTGTGCTCGTCCGCGACTTGCCCCCCTGTTTACGAGGCGGCATCAGCGAGCTCGTGATCCGGCGGTCCGACGACGAACACCTCCGAGGAGCGACCAAGCGAAATGACGACGGCACCGTTCGATTCCTCCGACGGCGGAAGTGCCTGCCCGCCAAGAATCCTCACGCGGCGCCCAGCACGGAGAAGCGCACCCAAATGCATATCGCTCGGCCGAGAACGAATCAGGATATGCGAACCCGCTTTCACCTCGCTGCCGAGCGCTGAAACAGCAGTCACTTGCGCCGACCAACTCGCCGGGCTTCTCTGGCTCAGCACTGACACTTCAAGATTCGTTGGAACCTGCTGGGCCATCCGCTCTCGTTGCACCTCTGGCGCCTCGGCGGACCAGTACGCGTCGCACATGTGTTTGACGTCGCACCACTCGCATGCCTCTACGGCTGGACGTCCCCTCGGCGGCTGTACGCTGATCTCCTTGCGTGCCTCCTCCGTTCTAGCGCTTAGCTCTGCTGCTAGCCTTTCCAAGTCCTCGTCCGTTGCTGGCGGCTCAACTCCGAGCGTATGGTCCGGATAAACCAGTTTCAAGCGCGTTGCCTGCCATCCCTTCGGGTTGAGCGCCTTGTCTCGCGCGAAGAGTAGAGCGTAGATGCGCAGTTGAAGCTTATGGTCCTCTCTAGGAACCCCAGTCTTAAAATCAGTTATCTCGCATTCTGGCGTCGGCGCGCTTCCCCCTCTCCCTGTGTCAACGGTAACGGCCAAGAGATCCGCCTTCCCGAACCAGCCGAGTTCTCGATTGTTCAGAGGCACTTCGGCGTAGACACCGGGACCAAGTGCACGCGTCCGCCCGCCTTCCCCCGGGGCATGCATTCTTTCGCGGCGCGCCGGAGATCCCTTCGCTTCGAACGCCTGAGCGACCCCACCATCCGCAAGCATCCCTTGTACGCGTTGGCGGAGCACCGGCAGGCGCCGCTGTAACTCAGACTTCCACTCGCGCACGCGGGGAGCCAACCGTGGATTGGTTACCCACGTAACAGCGATCCGTTTCAGGACACTTTCAAGCACGGCTGTAATTCCGCCAAGGCGCCGGAGCGTGCCAATGACGTCGGCGCCCGGTTCGGACAGCACGGACCTTGGGAGCCGACCTGCCGGCACATCAACGATCGAACTCTTCGTACCCTGCTCGC
This sequence comes from Gemmatimonadaceae bacterium, assembly GCA_035553335.1. Lineage (GTDB taxonomy): Bacteria > Gemmatimonadota > Gemmatimonadetes > Gemmatimonadales > Gemmatimonadaceae > Fen-1247. The sequence goes on along the minus strand of DATNCZ010000229.1, from coordinate 17,019 downwards.
TCGCTTCGACGACGATTCGCTCTAGGGTCTCATGCACAACTTGTCCCTCGATAGTCGCCAGAGGCGCCGCCATCGGGTATCCCTGCTGATCCCAGATGGTTGGGTAGGCGGCCCGACGAAGACTCCACCGCAAGGGACATATCTCGATTTCACGCAACACGCTGTAGCTCATTACCCGAGGCGGTTCCGGCCAGGCATGAGGCAGACCAACTGCCCACATCGGCGGCACCTGAAGTGGTTGTGGACTATTCACCTCAGGACCCGCGGACTCGTACCATCACGTTGCCCGGAACGCGGCGAGTACGTCATGCGTAGCCCGCGGTAGGTTGCGCCGCACCTTGAACTCATGAACTGGATCGAGCACGAAGGGCGTGAACTCCGCCATCGCCTCGAGCTTCTCATCCGATGGCGTTGCGGCGGTCAGCGGATGAGTAATGCAAACCGCCCGGCGTTGCCCGTTGGCGCTTGTCACCAAGATGGGTATGACCACACTGCCGATCGTTGGGACGTCGACGAGTACGTCACACTCAACTGTTAGCAAATCGCCGCCCTGACGACGCAGGTCCTCGCTGAGCACGGCGCGCGCGCTATTGGCACGCGATTCCGCGAGCACTGGTCGTGTCCCGTCGATGAGGTAGCGGAGTAGATCAGCACCCACGTGTCTGTCAAGACGGTCGTGCTCGAACTTATTTTTGAAGCTCCGAAGGCACTTGTAGCACGACACGTCACAGTCGCACCCGCTGAGCGCGTTGAGTGCGGCGTTAAACACGTCACGGGCCCGCTCCCCAGCGAGACGCGCAAATCCGGCGCCCCCAGGCAACGTGTCGTACAGATAGACCTCCGCTTCCAGGCCGCTCTGGCCTTCATCAGTTAGCGCCGCACGGAAGTCTGCCTGAATCTCGCCTGGCTCTAGATCAAGTACATCGCAGGCTGATCGTGCTAGCGCCTCGCTAGCGGTGCGCAGTGCAACCTCCGTCGGTAAGAACCCTGGGGCCAACCTCACCGGTGGGGCGACACGAAACGACAGCAGCAGGATGTCAGTGATGAAATCCATGCCGAGGCAAATGCCATGGGTCGTTCGGCCACCAGGACACTCCGGATCGCGCTCATCGGGGTACGGCTTTCTGTGCTGACCGGCGAGTTGACCGCTCTGCACCTTTGAGGGCTCGATCCGACCACAGAGCGTGCAGTAGCTGTATCCGTCCTGCAGCGGACCGGAGTTGGTCACGAGGAGTTTCTCCCGCATGTAGTGACGCCGAACGCGATCCGTCACCCCAATCCATGCAGCTCCGTCCGGCGGTGCGGGCGCCTCAAGCTTTGCTCGCGTCGCGTAGCTTCGGGGAGGTTGATCGTCCGGCGATGTGTCCTCGTTGACGAATACCGGATGGGCAAAACCCGGAGGCCGAAGCCAATATCGCGCGTCACCGAATGCATCGCGTGCTCCGCAGGCCGGGCAGTCAAGCCGCTCGCCACGATGGCCCTCGGTTAGACTCGTTGTCCTGGCGTAGTGACAGTTCCTGCATTCGTAGTAGAGCTGCCGTGTTTGCCACGCGCGTGCGCGTTCGCCCTTGATCGGCGAATAGAGGGCACCGGAGGTGTAACGCTTATTCGCGATCCACACTTCCTTTCCCGGAGCGTACTGCGAGAGCGCGATAGCGAGTCCTTGAGACGGTGTGAATCGGAACGCTGGCATCGGCCCACGTGAATTCCCAACATCGAACACGTGAAACGTTGCGACATCAGTCGGAAACGCGTACCGAGGCAGTACGCCTCTGTAGAGCAAGCGATCGAGAAGATTTTCATGCAGGCCGTCGCCCGCAGGACGTTCTTCGCCCGGCTCAGCGCGTACCTCGACAACTGGCGCCGCATCTGCCGGATTTGCTGATGCGGCCGCCGGAGAAGGATCGTTCTGTCGCACACCGCCGCCGGTCGCGCTCGCCGGTTGGCCAGCGCGAGGACCTGTCTTCTTCTTAGCCATTCGGGCCACCCCGCTCGTCCGCTCCGATCTCCGGCACTTCCGCAGCTGTTCCTGCGTCGCCAGCCAGAGCCGAATCCAGGACGCTGAGAGTCGATGTCCGTAGATCGTTGAGCAACTTGTGACGTGACACAACGCTCAGTTCACGCGGCAGCCATCGATCAATTTCGTCCCGGAGAGCGCCTTCGCTTTGTCTCAGCCAGTCCTCCAGGTCGGCACGATTGAGGGTCGACCGCGGATCGCCGAAGCTACTTACGCTGCCGAGCACTTCGAACAACTGCGGCTGATCCTCTGGCTCGATCTCGGGGAGGCGGGCGCTGTGATATGCTTGGAGAATGAATGCCGTGATGTGACGCCGCGCGATATCTTCGTTATCGAGCGTAAGCGTCGGATCGTCGACCCTGCCTGTGACGAGCGCAGCGGGATTCGCGAAGAAATGCTCGTCATGGCTGTCCGAACTTGCCATAGCGATGACCGTTGCGATCGCGTTTCCTCGCCGCCCCGCCCGCCCGGCCCGCTGCTGATAGTTCGCTCGGGCGGGAGGCATATTGCGGAGTGCGACTCCGGACAGGGAACCGATGTCGATCCCGACTTCCATCGTGGTCGTACACGACAACACGTCGATCGCCGGCCGATCCCTTCCATGTTCATCCGGATCTAGCTCCACATCCTGAAAAAGGAGCTCATGCTCCTCAGCACGCGAGTAGATCTCATGAGTCTGCGCGGTCCCGATCTGCGCCGTGTGCTCTGCCGCGATGAGGGCCAAGGGCGCTTCGCCACGCAGCGCATCGATAGTGCTTCGGCGATAGTATCCTTTGCGCGCAACAAAGACCGGATCGGTGTCGGGGTCGACGGCATGGACATCCGTCGATCCGCAGTGACGACACCGCGCCGTCCCGGGCCAGGGCCGCTGGACTCCCCGACACAATCGGCAGTGCTCCCACCCGCCCCCGATGGCCAGGGAGAGTTCGGAGCCACGGAGGCGGTATAGCGGCTTCGCTGTGGTTCCGCCTGCCCTCGCGCAAAACCATTCCAGAAGCCGGGGAAGCCAGTCGCGAGAGAACGCCGCGATCGCATTCTTGTCCGAGAGGAAACGGTCGATTGCCTTGAACTTTCCTCGATGCGTGCTGACGTGGAGTTGCATCCATTGTTCCGGCATTCCACGGAGCCAGACGCCTTCCTCAAGCCACTGGGCCAGCCAGGTCCGTGCGAGCGCGAGCTTCTGCTCGGGAGTGATCACTGTCTCTCCGATCGGCGGAAGCCCGATAATACCCGCCTCGTGGTTGCCACGTTCTCGCACGGAAGCCAACGCCAGCGACTCGAGTCCGAGATACCGATCGGTCAGTACCTTGTAGACTCCACGAAGGAGGGCTTCCGGCGGAATCGCCGTTCGAATATCCGCAAAGAGCGTCAGGGCTTCCATCGGGTCGTCGAGCGCGCCCGCATCCATCGCCCGTTCAACTTGATTCTCGGCTTCGAAACTCTCCCCCAGGCGCAGTTCGGGTCGGAGCCGCACACCGAGTTCCTTCGCCGCAACCAGCACAGCGAGATAGAGGTCGTCGAGCGACAGCCGCGGTCGCAGTTGATCAACTTGCTGCAGCCGTGCGAACCCCGCGATCGCGAGGGGTCGGATTACGTCCTGCATCGAATACATCTGGATATTCGGCGCCAATCGCGCCGCCGTTTGGCGCGAATCGGAGAAGATCAAAACCTTGCGCCCGCGATGCGGCGCGAGTCGAGTCGCAGCCTTGGGTGCAGGAGGTTGTACCTGCAGCTGTCGAGCGACTAGCGCCTGGAACGGCTGATCGCCCTTTGTTTGATGATCCTGGACTGACGTCCGACCAAAAGAGGCACGACCACCGCATACGCCGCACGGTTTGAATTCACCGAGGTCAGCGATGTTTGCTCCTGCGTTGTCGTCATCATCATCCTCACGCGCGTCGATCGTTCGCGCTTTTTTCAGATAGACACGACGCGTGCGTTGACCCGCCGGCGCGTTCAATCGCCCGGTGACGACATCGTAATCTGCGCTTTCCACATCCTGGCGAGGTTGCTCGAGAAGCAGGTCGAGTGGATGCAGTTCTCGCACCGTTCCCGCTTCGTCACGATACGACTGCCCCCCCTCCGCCCACAGGTAGGTTGGTTGTTCCACGTCATCCGTATAGCCACGCGCATATGCGGACCCACAATGGCGACACGTGAAGAGTTCCAGCACTTGCGCGCCGCAGTCGCAGCGGTCTCGGGGTTGCGCGTAGAGCCGTCCGCATGGTCGGTTGTCGATTCCTCGTTCCTCCGGGGCCACGCTCGTACAGCTGGCGTCCATGCAAACCCAGAGACCTGGCAGGCCGCGAAAAAACGCATGAACGCGGCACGGAAGCAGCCCTGGTTCATTCGGAGCAGGCCGGGCGGTCGTAGCGAGAGTCATCAGTGCCGTGATCGCACGCGCGGCAACGGACCTGTCAACCTCGGGGAACAAGGCATCCTCAAGATCGGGAAGGGACTGAGCTGACCGCATAGTGAGGTTGACCAGCCGGTTCAACGGCGCAAACTCCTGCAGCGCGTCGAAGAGCAGCCGTTCGAATTCGTGGATCGTCATGGACCCCGGCGTCTCCATGCGTTCGGGCGCCACTCCACGGGTCAACAAGAAATCCCGGAGCGGTATGACTCGATCGCTGGGCGACTCCGCGCCGTAGAAGGCCTTGAGATCGATTGCGGCGAGAGTGCGTGCTTCCTCCTCGTCGGCGCCCGCGTCCGGCGTGCGCAACTCCAAGGTGCCGGTAATCACCTCGAATGCGTCTGGCCTCTTTCCGGTGAGCTGGCCGCCAAAGGCGGCCGCCGCCGACGCGTCAGAAAAACTTGCGGAGGTACATATGACTTGGAGGCGCTCGGGACCAATTCCCAGCCGTGCGCAGAGTCGCCGAATGAGCAAAGCGACCTCGGTGCCACCCGCACCTCGATAGAGGTGCGCTTCGTCAAGCACGAGCATGAACAATTCGCGCGGATGCGCTTTCAACCACGCGCGCGTCTGATCGAAGATCGGGCGCTCAAGTGGCCGCATGAGCATGTACTCGAGCATCGAGTAGTTCGTAATCAGGATGTCAGGTGGCGCAGCATGTACTTCATGTCGCGTCAGCAGCTCTGAGTCGCCCGGCAGCGTGTTACACCGTTGAAAGTCGCCGTCTTTGTCGCGCCATCGACTTCGCGGGGCACCGTACCACGCCCGCAAATCCGGCTTTGCGGGCCACTTTCCACGCTCGCGCAGCTCGCGCACGAGCCCGGCCGCGCCAGGCTGAGTTAGTTTGTCGACGTAGTAGTCGCCGATCGGCTTGAGACGTCTTTGATCACGTTGCTCGTCTCTCACGCCCGGGTAAAGAGTTCGGCTCGTGTAGCGCGCAAATCGGACAGGGCGGCCGGCGAGCCGCTCGAATGTGCCGACTACTCGCGGATCAGCGAACAGGAGACGCATGCGCGCCAATTGATCGTTGACGAGGGCGTTCATGGGGTACAGGACCAAGGCTCGCACTGCGGGCTGGTCGCCGAACGCCCCGCCTCGGGTTGCTGCCTCATTCACCAACTTCCCCAGGATCGGCAGAAGGAATGCTTCGGTTTTACCTGAACCAGTTCCCGTCATGACGATCATGTCCCGGCGGCGTGCATCGCCGTGCACGACTCCGACCAACGCCGTCTCGATGGCTTTTAGCTGGTGCTCGTAGGGCGGATCGAAAATGAGACGGCTGAGTGGCCCGTTGGGACGGATTGCGGCTTGGCTAATCGACGTGAACAGCCGCTCCACCTCCGGCGGCAAATCCCTGAGGTCGGCGAAGCGCTCTTTCTTCTTATAGCGTGGAGTGCTTTCGAAAAACGGCCGCTGCGCGATAACTCCGGGATCGTCGAGTAGCTCGCCTCGGTCCCGCACCAGCGCTGGATGGCTCAAATGGTACGTTGCTTCGATGTAGTCGCGCAGCGCCCGATGCAGTTCTCGGATGGTCTCGTCAACCGTCAGCGCAGATACTCCTACGCCCGTAGGGCCGGCCCCGGCGAGGGCTGCCGGTGTAGGTGTGGCCGTCGTTCGCGGCGTTGGAACCGTCGTCATGCGTTGCTTCTCCGGTAGTTCCGCGACCGGTTCACGGTCGCGCAAGCGCTTGTTGGCCTACGTGCACTCACTGTTTCTCCCTCAGCCACAGGTCCTCGGTCAAGCAACTCAACACCGCGTCATAGACTGGGCATTCAAAGCGATATGCCATGAGGCTTCGGCTTCGTGCCACTTCCTCTCCAAGGGAGTCGAACTTCCTTCTCGCCCAACGTGGCAGCGGAGAAAAGAAATCGACGATGACAGAGTTTCCCGGTGGCTTCGGCCGCAGATAGAACTGCTGAGGGTTACCTGCAACTGCATCGATGGCAAGCTGTAGTTGCCATGCCTCATCGCAACCGCGCGCGTCGGACGAACGCCTATCGAACGGCAAATCGATGAGGTGAGTGACTTGCCCGCCTCGAAGACCGACATAAACCCACAAGTCGGCGCCCCATTGCTGCTCACGACGCCCAACGAAACGGCCGGTAAGTCCCCGAGGGTCGCACCAACGGCCCCGATAGTACGTTGGCGCTTTGGTCGTGTCGAGAACCGACAGACCCGCTACTTCCCCGTGAGTGGACTTGTCGGCAAGCGCTCGGTCCGCACGGTCGACAGCGTCCCCTGCCGAGCCGCGCCTTGGCGGTGAGAGCCACATCTCGCTCGGGAGATCGACGAAGCCGAAAGTCCGAAGGCGATCAGCAAGTGTCTCGGCAGGATCGACGCTGAGTCTGCGCGTGTGGCTGATGTACTCGACGCGGGAGCGCAGTTCCGCGGGGAGCGCCTCTACCGCGTCCGGGCGGCCGCCGAGGAGGAACATCGTCCCTGACGATACTCTAACAAAGGTTGGTGGCGCGAGATAGAGCAGTCGTCCGGAACTACCATCTTCCATTGGCAGTTCCAAGATGTCGCCATAGGCGACCAGCGACTCTATCGCCGCCTCGATGGTCTCTCTGGCGCGTCCCCACGCATCCCTCGCGACATCGCCAGTCGCATCTGCAGGAATCACAAGCCCGCGTACCGCACGAATAACGTGCTCGCGAAGCACTCGCGGCGAGCACGGAGCTGCGAAACTAGCCGTCCGTCGAAGCAGAGCGGCGATGGCCTCCGGCGCATCGAGATCCAACGTGTCGGCGTCCAACCCTAACGCGCGAACAGCGATCGCATGAACTTGCTCGTTGCTCGCAAGGCCGATCTTGACCGTCGTTGGATCGCTCACGCCGAATCCACCTGAGTCGGTTGGCAAGTTTCTCATGTCCACGTCCAGGCATTCCGCGAGCCGACTCGATGGTCTCTTGCGCTGATCCCCGCAACAGTCGTCTGTGTCTCGGCATCAAGGAGGACTACCGCAAGCCTAGCGGCGCGAAGGACCACTGGAACTTCGAGCAAATGGCTAAGTGCCGCCTGAAGAGAGAGCGTTCCATCGCGATCTTGCCTCTCGGGGGCGCCCGACGTCCCGACGCTAGTCGTACCGTTGGCCTCAATACCACTCCACTCGACTGCGGCTTTTGGACTGGCGGCCAGGCGCAGCGCGAAGGGCGCTATTGCACCTGCACGGTCCGACCGCACGAAGGTCGCGACAGACTTTGCGAACATTTCTTCACGTGCCACAGCCGATTGACCGGCGAGTTCGCCGGCACGCATCGACAGGACGACAGCGAGGCCTCGTTCGTCGGGCCTCGTTGATACCAACGCCCGCATCGCTTCCACGGCGCGCGAGGCATTGCCGCTCCGGTTGTAGGCTAGCTCCGCGGCGTGCCAACGCTCGCCTGCAATTACTTCGATAATCTTCGAGTGAATTGCACCGAACCCCGCATCGCGGCGCTGCTCGGTGAGGGAGTTTGCTCCCAGCCGAGCCGTCTCCCACCGAAGGGCAAGACGAACGAGACCTTCGAGCTCCGCTGGCTCCTTCCGGTAGGCCAGAATTTCCGGCGGTTGAGCCATATCCGCAAACGACCTTAGAACCGCCTTCGGTACGGCTACTACGGATGCGACCGCAGAACCGGACTGGGCAACGAGGAGCGCGCCTTCCGGCGGGACACGCCACCCTCTGGTGACGGCCGATGCGTCGATCCTATAACTGATGTCCGGGGTGCGACAGCTGCATGCGAAGACACTGATCCCCGGCTCACCACGAGAATCGACGAGCGCCACTTCGCCACCGCCGTCACGGACGATCCAGCGAAGCGGCGTGAAGTCTCGCTCTGCGAGCAGACGGCCACGGCCGATCGAACCCGCGTTGAATTCAATCGCGCACGCATGCGCCTCATCGTAGAACTCGTCGACGACGTCGCGTACATGCCTTCGGAACTCCTCTCGCCACACGGCTGTCGTGACGGGACTGGGAAGTACAAAATCCCGGCGGGCTAGACGAGCGCGGTCCTTGCCGATCAGGTCTACGCGGCAGCGTATGGTTGCAGCGCCGGGGGCTGAGACATGAAGCTCGCATCGATCTTCCCAGACATCTTCCAGACTCGGTGCACGGGGGTGCACTGCGAACGACAGCGCTCCCGTTTCAGCACCGTCGCCATTGGCTCGTGGCGTTCGAACCAAAAGCGCTAGAGATCCGGAGAGGCCCGCAGCACGGGTAGTTGACATCCGGTGTCTCGAAATAGGCGAGTTTGGAACGTCGACCGTTCGCTCACAGCCAACTACGGCAGTCATCTCAATCCGATGTCGGCCAGCCTGAAAGGGCGGGATCGTCACGAACAACGGCGTGTCCCTCGGCATCTCGGCGATCGGAAGTGTCACGGTAGCGTTGTCATCGATCCCGATAGCAATGGCAGTCAACACACGATCGGTGCGTACCGCCAACGTCAACACTTCGTCTGCCAGGACGTCCGCCGAGCCATCTCCGCTCCAATCCGGAACAGGAAGGCCTGCGGGCCAAACCTCGAGCGTCTGCGCGACCTCCAAGCGAAGGATCTCCAGAACGGCGAGGAGTGCGTCAGGTACATCGATGGGCACGTCGATGCGAAGGCCAAACACGCCAGCGCAGAGCACATCCACGGGAATAAGCCCCCCGGCTGGATTCACCGTCTGGGTCCGGCGCAGGAGGAGGTAGGACTCTCCCGACCGCAGCATGCGAGTGCTCAGCTCACGCGCTTGACCATCTGCCCCAATGAGGAACAGCCAGTCATCGCCCGGGGGAACTCGGAACGATGCGTCAAGCAGACCGCGCACTTCCGGAGGAGCGCCGTCAAAACGGAGTAGGCTTCCGCCGGAGACAGGCCACTCGCCTAAGCGCACACCAGGCCAAGATTCAGACAGGATGCGACCGCTTGCTAAAACCGGCCCTCCAGGCCCGCCGACTCGGCCTTGGGTTCGCGCCAACACATCTCGAGCGCGGGGAAGTTGCGCAACAAGGGGAGCTAGGTTCGGAAACTGAACCCATACGTGCCACTGCTTCGCCGGTGTCTGTCGCAGGAGAAATCGCGGTCGGCCAAGTAGACGCCTTAGATCTTCGTCGGCATCGCGCGCGCCTGACCGTCCATTCTCTATGCTTGTTGCGCTCTCGGCATCTCGCTGCCGGTACGGGATGTGCGAGAGTCCTCGAAGTCGAAATCGCGCCGCGGACCTTGCTTCGATCAACCACTCACGCGCGTCGCGCTCGCGATTTAGATCGCCAATAATCCGCTCCAGCGTCGGTCCGTAAATGAGCCCGGCATCTGGGGATGCTCCGAGGCTGGTGGAGCGGCCGTCATGAAGAAGTAGTGCAAAGGCGATTTGACCAAGCAAGGCGCTGTCTTTTGCGAGCTGACGGAATCGTGAGGACGCGGCTCGGCTCAAGCCAGCAAGGTGCCTTCCGAGTGACTCCGCTGACGCGAACGTTTCCTCGCGAAAGGTCAGTCGGGCATCGTAAAGAAGTTCCGCAAGTTGACGCTGCAGATCACGAGGCAAAATGCTGTGCGTGATCGGCCAGGCGATGATACCAAATTGCTCAGCCCATGCTCCGTCTGGTTCTGCGCCGGCGTAGCGACGCGCGAAGTTACGAAACGCTGCGCGCACGCGGTCCCGATCACGTTGGGTGTCAGTCCACTTTGGAGCCGCGTTCGAGAACGTTCGCCAGTACTCCTCCCCGGAGTATTGATACCCGATTTCTGCGGCATAGACGACCCAGGCCAACGGCGCGGCAAGTAGCGATTCCTCAATCGCGGCGGTCTTTGCGATCGCCGCAGCCAACATCTGTCGCTCACCTTCGGCGAGCCCGTGTTCAAGAGCGAAGAGTGGCCACTCGGTTTTCTGCCGCTGACGCGAGAGATCGTCAAAATGGGCCGTTAGACGAGCCTGCCACTGATCCAAGGTGACTGGCGAATCGTTTCGGGCCGCGTTTCCGGAGGGCAATAACTCCCTTCCCGGGCCGTTTCCGACCCGAGACCGTTCCCCGCGATCCGCCCCTGATGCAGTCACTGCGGCCATCCGTCCACTGTATCCACCTCCGTCGCGCACCGGCGCGCCACGCCTTGATGTGGCACCCCCCACCATCGATGAACGAGAAGGTAGTAGACCCCTGTGACAACGCCTTCGCTAGGGGCTTGGCGGGGCCTCGGGATGATGGTGATGACCTTCAGCGATATCTCCCTTCCTGTCCGGCAGAGGCACTCTGGCGCCGTGGGAGACCGGGTAGACGAGAGTATGGATTCGCACGTTGTCTAGAACATCGCCGCGAGCGATACGCGGAACGAACCACCGTCTCGTCCAGTAGTCGACTAGGATCTGAGTGCCTTCCTTGGGTTTTCTCGGGGAGAGAAGGTACCTAGGCCGTTTGGCCGTGCCGATCAGCACCTCGCGAAAGTTTGTCGCCAGCGGAATCCCATAGATGAGGCGTGGGCTCCCGTGCTGAAGCAGGTCATCGGACGGCAAGCCGATCGCATCCAATGCGGCTCGGACCTTTCGCAATTTTGGGTTTACCCCTTCGCCAAAAATGCTGTTCACCTCCCTGCCCCGGCGACCTTGAGCAGCCACGATCTCAAGCTGCGCCATCGTCTCCCGCGAAAAATGATACGACCCGAAGCCGGCAGTATGGCCAAGGCGCTCGTATCGTAGTTCTCCTTCGGTGTTCAAGACATTCGCAGGAACGACTATCCGGTTGTACTGACTTGACGCAACCCCGTACAGACTCGTGGTCCCGAGAAGGACGAGTCTTGGTCGCCGTCGAACCGCCCGACCTGCCATGGATGAGGCGATTACGCTCTCCGCTCGCCGATACCGTTTCTCGTATGCGGCAACCACATCCGGACTTGCCATGAGCAGGGCAACCAACTTGCCTCCGAGGACCGGACCGTACGGAGCCACCGCTCCACACACGGTTACATCGAGCATGTCAACGCCAACATGAACTGCTCGGACGTGACGCAAGATCGTTTGCACTGCCCGTCGACCGGCAGACTTCGACATCAACGTGGCGAGCGCTTGGGTAGTTGGTTTCTCGAAACCGCTCGCCAACAAGCGCTGCCGAACTTCGAGGAGGTCGGCGAGAGTCTCAGCGCGCTTCGCCTGAAAGAGGTACGTCAGAGCCTGCCTTTTCCAGTTCGGCGCGCCCTGAGCTCTTGCCTGATTTCGCGAGTCGACCGCGCGCGTCTTTGCCTTGTGCTTGCCCACGTGCGCGAAGAGCCTGTGCGCCTTCCGGGCGCGCTTCGCAGCCTCTCGAAGCCGGCCGATTGCCTCCGGCGTAGGCGACTTCAGGTCGCGATTCGACAGGTAGCCCGCTCTAACAAGGTCTCGGCGGTAGATGGAACTCGTCAGAGACCCGAGTGATTCGCTGACCCATCGAGCCCACTTTGCTGTAGGACGGGCATCAAGCTCGGCCAAGAATGCTTCCGCGTTCCAACCGATCCATCGATCGCGTTGGGACATTTGCACGATCGCGCTTCCGAGAGCGCCAATCCCGATCACAGGATGATCTGGCGCAGCCCTATCGCGGATTAGGACGAACATCTTTCTGCCTGGTGTGCTCTGATATGTTGTCGCCCAGGTGTGACGGAAGTATCGCCAGACATCCATCAACCGCAGGCCGGTGAACGAGTCCACTTGGCGCGGTCCGATGACCTGCACGTAGGGATCGATGCACGCCCGCGCAGCTGCCGAGGCCGCGGGTTCATTCACGTCCGCCACCTGTCGAACGCCCGCTAGCTGATCGGCGAAACTCCGCCCATCCCGCATCAAGGAGAAGATCGATTTCCAGCCCCGTTTCGTGAGCCGGCGCCGCTCCATGTTGCGTACGAACTGCATCGTGGCGGGCTGCGAAAGCTGGCTGTTACGCTCGATCAAATGAGCAGCGCGAACCCGTTCCTTCTCGTCCAAGGGAGACACGGCGGTCTGAGGCGAACCTATATCGATGCCCCGTCGAGTTACACGAATCTGCCAGCCATGCTCAGCCAAATCGAATAACACCGACGCGCAGACCCGTACTCGTTGGCGATCCGCCACGGTGACGCGGTTCTTCCTGGCACGCGTTTCAAGCTCCGTCTTGAGCGCTGCGACCGCAGCTACGCGCTGCCCGTCCGGTCCGATAGGATCAAGGAGTCGCGCGAACCAACGCAAAAGCCTTCGCGCCTTTCGACCGCATTTGACGTGCTCGTCAAACCATATCCATGACGCAGTCTGCTCCTCGTCCGCCACTGGCTTCGATGGCGGAACCAATTCACTGGGAGTTGCGGTTTCCGCGGTTGCTACCGTTTCTGCAGTTTCCAACACCGGTCTAGGTCGGCCAGGCGCGTCTTCGCGGTGCTGATCGATCAACTGCGCGTGAGTCATCTCACCGCGCCGTCAGAAATGCAGCGAGCGCGTCGCTCCACGATTCGACGTACGACTCCCTGCGCTCCGACTCGCCGCTCACAGCCAACTCGGCGCGTGCGGCGGCGAGTATAACTGCTTCAATCAGAAATTGCTCCGTCTTCCCTTTTGCCCGGGCCGGGGCATACACCTGCTCGTAGAATGGGTGGTTGGTGTTGACCGTAACCACGGCCGATTCATCACCGGTTCTCACCATGAAGAATCGGCCGCTCGGGACCGGCGCTGACCTGATGACGTATCGCCGAACCAGTCGCCGTAGCGGCGGAAGAAAGCGCTCACGACGGGTGGCCGCTGTAGTCGCGCAAAGGCGAGACGCGGACGACTCCTTCGTCCCGCGCGGACGCGGATTCTCGTCTCGGATTCTCTCCGGTTGGCGCGAGATACGGCGGAACTCATCCCGGACTCGCCCATTGAGTAGTCGCGCCATCTGCTCGATATCCGGCGAGATCATTTCCGCGAGTCTCGGATGAGGCGTGACACCCTGTTTGCTGTGAGTGACTCGGAAGTACTCGTCCAAGGCCGGCTCGAAGGCGACCTCGCACCGCCACCAGTCATCGTAGTTTTCCTTTCGTTTTTCGCCCATCAGATACCATCCATAGTCGATCTCCCGACCAGCTCGTACGATTGAAACCCCAGCCCTACCTGTGACGCCAAGCTGCCGCTTTTCAGTGCTCGAACGCGACGCCCAGGCCGCCACCGGCAGGATGGAGAAACGCACGCGTACGACCGATGTAACCTGGGGATCAGCGGGGGCCCGGATCTCGTACTCAAGCGTATCGCCAACGGTCTCGGCGCCGGAATTTGGACAGCTTCCACGGCTGAGGAGGGGATCAATCGGTTCAAGGTTACCATCGTTGACCGTGATTCGCACCCCTTGCCAGAGCGCATACCTATAGATCCGGCCGAGGTCAGTCCGGAGCTTTGCCGCCACGGTCGAGGCGCGGCGGTAACCCAGCCGATCGCATGACGGCCAGACCACGAGGGTTCCGGTTCGGGCCCTCCGCCCGCTGGTCCAGTCAGGAAGCGTAGCGGAAACCGGAGCGGGGACCGCATCGCATCGTCCGGCCGCGATTTCCTGCACGTCCAGGTAGGTGTGAAGCGGCTTCCCGTCCTGCCAACTGTAGACCTCCACGCGTTGGCTCTGACTTAGGGAGCTATTCGGAAGCCCCATTCCGAAACGCCCTGAGCCGCTCCGATCGTTAAACCGCTGCGACCCTCCGAACTGGAGGCTTCGCCGAAGGGTAGTCCAGTCCATCCCGACCCCGTCATCAAGGACCGAGATGGCGATGCGTCGTCCTTCCGAGACCTCGTCGGCCACCCTGACATCAACCCTTGAGGCCTTCGCCTGAAGTGAGTTGTCGATCAACTCGGCAACAGCAGCCGCCGTGTTGCGATATCCTGTGTCGCGCGTGGCAAGAATGAAGGTTTCGCTCGCCACGACGGGGAATGGCTCGGCGGCGTTTTGGGTCATCGTAGGGGTGCTCACTGCTCTCCTCCCCAGGACCTAGTTACGGGCGTTATGCGTTCTTCGCTCATGGCTTGTTGATCGCGGTATCCCGAATCATCGCCACGACCGCGATTGACGCGAGTACCGTTTTGTTGCACCCGTTCCGCGGCTCACCGCCGATCGTGTGGTGAACACCGCGCCGACGCGATGAGATATCTCCCCACTAGCTTGCCCAAGCTCAATCCGCGCAGACGGAGATATCTCGCCTGTCGCGCGAAGCGAGCCAAGCCGGACCGATCAGAACAGCTTTCACCGTCGCCGAGTACATCCAGTCAATCCACAACAAGGAGTACCGGATGCCGCGCCTGAAATCGGAAAGACATTCCACCGACCTTGATGCGGAAATCGCCCGCCTCGAGCAGGAGCGAAAGCGATTGATTCAATCAGAGGATCAGCGCCGCGGTGCCATCATTCGCGAGTTCCTGGCTGGTCCGTCCGGCGGTTCTCTGCGGGCGATCTTGCAACCGCTCGTAGCCGGCCGCGACTCGTTCCTCTTCGGGCTCGACGTCCCGTCGAACGGTACGAAACAGGCGGCGCCACGCTCGCGCCAGTCGGCGACGCGCTCACTCGTGGAGTCGAGTTCCCGCCACAGCATCGAGGCGGGAACGTCGGCATAAGCGGACATCCGGGGCGAGACTCTTCCCGTCTCGCTCCGGACGCAATCAGTACTCGTCGGGAAGCAAGACCGTCGTCAAGCTCCGGTCTGCCTCAGTAATGATCCAAAGCCGCTCACCCAGGCGAACGACGTAAGCCGATAGCAAGCGTTCGCCCGTAACGAGCGCCTCATCATTGGCCTTCCAATCCTCCGCGCCAACGTCGCCCCAATCACCGGCGACATGCCGGCGAAGGAATGGAAGCACGAGAGACATTGGCGACTCGTTGCAGGCCGCGCCTTGCACGGAATAGGGCCTTCCCGCATCCCGGATTTCCTCCAAGAGCGCGACGACGCCAGGCGTCGCGAACAGTCTCCCAACAGGAAAGCGGCCCTGTTCAGACGGTTCGGACCCTGCCGCGCCGCTCGGTGATCGCCCATCCTCGCGCACACGCCAGTGTCCGACGTGTGCGCCCGCGTAAATCATCGTCATAGTAGACCCGCCTGCGCGAAGCTGGTATAACGTCCGCGGCCGATGATGACATGATCGACAATCGGCAAATCGAGGAGCTTCCCCGCTGCAACCAGCTGCTCAGTTACCGCCCGATCATCTCCGGACGGTGTCGGATCACCGGACGGGTGATTGTGACAGAGCACCACAGCCGCGGCTCTCGCAACGATCGCGCAGAGGAAAACCTCTCGCGGATGAACGAGCGATGAATTGAGAATCCCGCGCGTCACTGCCTCCGGTGCATTCCCGATCAAGTGATGTTGGGCGTTTAGCGCCAGCACCCAAAACACTTCGGCGGTTTCACGTTCGGCGTACGGCGTCATCCGCTCGAAAACGTCGCGCGGCGACCGGATCGGCACATCTTCGCCGGGGTAATCGTCGGGCGCGTTGAATGAGCATTCGCGCACGAGTCGCAGGGTTGCAAGCCGACGAAACCGGCGGGCATTCGGTCGGCGGCTTGCTGGATCAGTCAGCGTGTATTGCCCTTCGGTCGTGATCGTCGGCGCGGTCATAGTCCGTCCCTCCGCGTCTCGGCGATGTAAAGCGTTGCGGCGATCGCCGCGACTGTATCGGGAGCGCATTCCAGACCGCGCGCCTCGTACTTCGGGCGGACCGAATCAAGAACGAAATCGGTAAGGTCGAGGTACTTCTGACGGAGCGTCGGCAATGCGAGCGCGGCGGCGTTTCCGGTCGAGTCCTTCGGTGCCTCCCCGCGCGCCATAACCGCGAGCCGCGGCGGCCTCATTGCAGGAATCGCATTGCGTTGCTGTCCGGGCCATAGGACGCCATCACACGACCGATTGCGGCACTTGAAATCCGGAGCCTTCGGGTTGCGCTTGCTCTGCCGATTGTCCCACATGCGGCCCGCACACTTCGGGCATGACGGGTTGTCGGGTCCACTCGGAAACGGGATGGGCTGCCGCTCGGCGTTCCCGCTTGCCGTTGGAATCGAGGAGGTCATTTACGCGGCCCTCCCCTGTTCTGCGCCCCACTGGATGGGCGGCGCTGAAATGGCGCGGCCGGGCCGAAACGATTCGCCCGAGTCGGCAACCGGATCGAACCGGCGCAACGTCTCACGGTACGGCGTGATCAGGCGCGAACGGAACAATTCGAGCATGCGCGCGCCGGTGAATTCCGCGCGGAATTTTGCCGCGCTCATTCGCATGAGCATTCTTACCGTGCGGTGAAAGCTCTGCGGCGACGACGCATTGAGTCGATTCGCGATTGCTGAAATGCTCATCGCTGACGACTCGCCGAGGTACGCGGCCCATACCAAACGCGCGTTCGCGACGTATGCTTTCGGTGAAGGAAGCGACGCACGGAAAAAGCGGCTCATGAGCGTCGAAGGCAGGACTCCCAGCCTACCGGCAAGATCCTTCGCGCTCGTCACTCTTGGCGAAAAGACGAGGCGGAAGAACTCGTTACGTCCGTCGCTGCTAACGTCGTCTGATTCGCCGATATCGCAGAGAATCACAGCGAGCGCTTCGCGAATGAATTGATCGGGCTGATTCCCGCAGTCGAACACATCCCGGAACTCCCGCCAGCCCTGCGCGCTCCGAACGTCGATCAC
>DATNCZ010000228.1:0-3062 GCA_035553335.1 Gemmatimonadaceae bacterium | reverse complement strand
ATGAGCATCTGATCCAGCTGATCGGCATCGGCATCGATCACGATTTGCGGGCCAGTTTGAACGCTGATCGGGACACGTGTCTCCATCTGAACGATGCGACCGATCCAGGCTGCGACATCGACAGGGGCACGCGTCGGGGCGGGCATGCGCGCGAGCAGAGTATACGACGCCATGAAGCGCGCGAGTGCTGCTGACCGCCCGCCGATTACTTCCAGCCCGCGATCGAGATCCTCTTCCCAATCGTTCGCGCGCGGCGTTCGTTTGACGTGCTCGCGCAGCGTGGCAGACAGCGATTGAATCGGCGCGAGAGAGTTGTTGATCTCGTGACCCAGAACGCGCAGCAACCGTTGCCACGCACTGCGCTCCTCATCACGCAGCGCGCGACTCAGATCGGCGAGAACCACAAGCCGATGCGGGCGCCCGCCCTGTCGAAAAGTCGTCCTGCGCAGTTGCCATCGATTCTCACCCGGCACGAACTCGCCCTCGAAGGCTCTGTCTGGATCGCCAACGAGGCATTCGGCAAGTCCGAGCGAAGCAGCCGACCGTCCGATCGCGCGCTCCGACGGATGACCGATGAGTCGCTCGCCGGCGCGATTGACGAGGCGCAGAATGTCCTCGTCATCGAACGCGAAGACGGCGACGTTGATCTCTCGCATCACGGTTCGCGCCAGCGCCGACGCGTCCAGCGCGGTGAGCCGTTGAGTGCGGAGTATTGCGCCGAGTCTGTTGAACTCGAGCAGTGCGAGGCCGAGCGCGTCGCTGGTGCTCTCGCCGCGTGCGCGCACGGAGAAGTCGCCTTCGCGCAGCGCGGCGGCAAGATTCGATATCGTACGAAGCGGATGGATCACGTAGGAGCGCAGCGCGATCGCGAGCAGCAGCCACGCGAGCACGACCACGATGGTAATCACGACGCGCGCGCCGAGCGAATAGCTGCCGACCCAGAGCAGCACGAGTGCGAGTGTCATGCCCGGCACGGCGACGGCCGCGGCGAGCAGCAGAACCCGGCGCTCGAAGTGCGCGGCGCCGCGCTCGGATCCGATCAGTCTGTCGTCAGAGGCCATGCGCCGACATGCGCCTGTAGAGTGCGCTGCGGCTGAGGCCAAGCGCCTTTGCGGCGTGACTCACATTGCCGTCGAAGCGCGCGAGTGCCTTCTGGATGAGAGTACGCTCGGCTTCGCTCAGCGTAAGGTCTTCGAGCCGCTGCGCGCTGGTCGAGCCGCGCTCCGTCAATGCCAGGTCGGAGGTGCGCACGACGTCGCCATTGGCGAGGAGTACCGCGCGTTCGATGGTGTGCTCCAGTTCCCTGATGTTACCGGGCCAGAGGTGATCCATCAGCGTCTGCATCGCCGACTGATCGAAGCCGGTGAGATGTTTGCCATAACGCGTCGCCTGGCGCTCGAGGAAGTGAGCTGCAAGTGCCGGGATGTCTTCGCGGCGCTCGCGCAGCGGTGGCAGTCTGAGCTCGATCGTATTTAGACGGAACAGCAGGTCTTCGCGGAAGCGGCCGGCGGACACCTCTTCGTGCGGATCGACGTTGGTCGCGGAGAGGACGCGCACGTTGACGACTTTGGGACGCGAGGAACCGACGCGCTCGACTTCGCGCGTCTGCAGGACGCGCAGCAGCTTGGCCTGCAGATTCAGCGGGACGTTGGCGATCTCATCGAGGAAGAGCGTTCCGCCGTCGGCCAGTTCGAATCGGCCCGCGCGGTCGGTTCTCGCATCGGTGAATGAGCCCTTCACGTGACCGAACAGCTCGCTCTCGAAGACACCGTCGGAGAGACCGCCCATATTGACTGCTACGAACGCGGAGCGTGCGCGCGGCGATGCTGCGTGCAGCCAGCGTGCGACCACTTCCTTTCCGGTGCCGTGCTCGCCGGTGATGAGCACGTTCGCATCGGATGGTGCGACGCGCTCCATGAGATCGAGGATCGGGCGCATGCGTGGCGAGGCGGCGATCAGCTCGGGCATGCCGGTCCGCTTTAGCGCGCGGTTCTCCCGCTCCAGCTGTCGTCCCGCGCGAACCGCGGTGCCGAGCTCGAGCTGCGTGTTGAGTGTGGTCAGGAGGCGCGTGTTGTCCCACGGCTTCTCGACGTAGTCGGAGGCGCCATGGCGAATCGCGTCCACAGCGCCGTCGACGCTACCCCACGCCGTCATGACGATGACCGGGAGCGTGTCATCCAGTTCCTTTATGCGACGAAGCACGCTCAGACCCTCGCGACCCGAAGTCGTGTCGCGGGTATAGTTAAGGTCCATGAGAACCACGTCGACCGGCTTGCTCTCGACGGCCGCGAGGATGCCCTCGACAGATCGAGCGGTCTCTATGCTGTAGCCAGCCCCCTTGAGCAGAAGGCGGAGGGCTTCGATGATGTCTGGCTGGTCGTCAGCTACGAGGATCGTGGGCATCGTCTACTGGAATGTACGGCCAACCGCGTCCGAAGATACAGGCTGGTGTCGCCACCCGACTTCAGCTTACCGGGATATCACCGCAACGGCCTGCCCACGGCACTTTCCAGGACCGCGAACGCCTTGTGATAGTTGTAGATGGCGTTGATGCGATCCGTCTCCGCCTGTGCATAGGCAGTTCGCGAGGTCGAGAGGTCGATGAAGGTCGAAAGGCCCACAGCGTACTCGCTCTGGACGAAGTCGAGCTCCTGGCGTGCCTTGGCGGCGTTTGCCTCCTGGAGAGCGACGGTCTGCTGCGCGGTCTGGAGCGACAGATACGCTGCCGTGATATCGGCATTCAGCGCCAGCTCGCTCGACTTCACCTTGTAGCGGGCGTTTTCGCGAGCGACCTGTGACTCCTGCAGACGCTGTTCGCGTGCGAAGCCATCGAATATAGGAAGTGAGATCTGGGCCGATACGCTGCGTGGTGCGGGTGTGAACGAAAATGGGAATTGCGCGTTCTGCGCTCGCAGCTGTGCGGCCTGTGCATCGGTGAACTGGATCGTGCTGCACTGCGCGAGCGTGTTCGGGAGGCCGACGGCCTGGCGTACCTCCTGGGTCGCGATGCAGCTGGATCTTGCGTTGGCCGTGCTCGCCTGTGCCTGATTCACGAGAAAGTT
>DATNCZ010000227.1:0-4276 GCA_035553335.1 Gemmatimonadaceae bacterium | reverse complement strand
GCCGCGCGCGATGGAGTCGGCAACGTAGCGCACCGTCGCCTTGCCCAGCCCCACGTCGAACAGCGTCAGGTACTCGAGAAAGGCCCAGCTGACGCCCAGCAATCCGAATCGTGCCGGACCGAGTGCATGCGTGAGTGTGGGTAACACGATCGCGGCGACGACGAGCGGCACCGCGAGCCCACCAAGATTGAGGAGTGCATTGCGCCCGACCCGCGAACGCAGTGCACGAAATATTTCGTTGCTCAAGGCAGACGCACTACATCATCCGCTGCTTCCACGTGTTCGGCACCAGCGGCGAGTCTATCTCGATGGGGAGATGGTACTGGAAGGGCCGAGTGCCGTTGGCGCGGATCCATTCGATGATGCTGCGGAGACCGTCGCGAAGCGAGACCTTGGTCTCGTAATCGAGCAGGCGTCGCGCCTTGTCCGCGGAGCAGGTCGCGTAGCGCACTTCGCGCGGCCGCTCCGGCACGAAGATCGGATCCAGCGTGAAGTTCATCAGGTCGGCGATCGTGTGCGCCAGCTCGAGGATGGAGATGTATTCCTCGTCCGGGCCGATGTTGATCACCTCGCCGGCGATTCCGTCGCGCATGCCCATCTTCATGAGTGGATCGACACAATCCTGCACGAACGAGAAGCAACGTTTCTGACCGCCATCGCCGTAGATGATGGGCTGCTCGCCCTTGAGCATCCGGTTGATCATGATGCTGGCGACGTTGCGATAGGGATCGTCGTACTTCTGCTTGGGGCCGATGATGTTGTGCGGCACCGCAATCGCGTACTCGAATCCGTGCGTGTCCGCGACGTTCTTCACCAGCATCTCGGCCGCGTACTTGGCGATGCCGTATGGATCGACAGGCTGCGGCTTCGTATCTTCCGTGAACGGAGCCTGTGCGTCGCCGTAGCGCGCCATGCTGGAGCAATTGATGAACCGGCCAATTCTGTTCGACGCTGCAGCAGCGAGCATCGCGGCTGTGTTCTGATACACGTGCTGCGCGATCAGAGCGGGCGAAAAGACGCTGAGGCCTTCCGTCGCGATCGCCGCGCAGTGATAGACGAGGTCCGAGCCCGCCATGAGGCGCTTCATCGCGCCGACGTCGCAACAGTCCGCCTGCTCGAACTGAATGCCCTCGGGCAGATTGGAAAGCTCGCCGCCTATGAGATTGTCGCAGCCCACGACGTGGGCGCCCTGCCCCACGTAGGACTCGGCGAGGTGACTACCGAGAAAACCGGCCGCGCCGGAGATGAACACTTGCATGGGGTGAATTTAGCGAGACGTGGCGGGATACGCGGGCGGGAATGCGGCGCCGTTCACGCCGTCAGTACGCGCCGCTTCTGCTGAAAAGCACCGGGATCGTCTTCAGCATGATCTTGAAATCAAGTGGTAGCGACCAGTGCTCGATGTATTCCCGGTCGTAGCGAACGACTTCCTCGAAATCCACTACGTCGCTGCGGCCGTTCACCTGCCAGAGACCGGTGATACCGGGCTTGGCGTCGAGTCTCCGGAAGTGATGGTCCTCGTACGATTCCAGATCCGACTCGAAGAAGGGGCGAGGGCCGACCAGCGACATGTCGCCGATGAGCACGTTCCAGCACTGCGGCAGCTCGTCTATGCTCCAGCGCCTGAGCCAGGCGCCGAAGTGAGTCACGCGTGGGTCGTTCGGAATCTTGAACAGGCGCGGATCGCCCGTCAGGTTGAGATGGGCGAAATCTTCCTTCTCGTCATCGGCACCGACGCGCATCGTCCGGAACTTGAGCATCCGGAAGCGCTTTCCGCCCAGTCCCGCGCGGTCCTGCCAGAAGAAGATCGGACCTGGGGAATCCAGCCGGATCACGAGTGCGACGGCGGCCATGATCGGTGCGAGTATAACCACGGCGAGCACCGCCCCGACCACATCGACTGCCCTCTTCACGACCAGCGCCTGCGCTTTGAGCAGCGGCGCGCCAAGCTCGAAAAACGGCTCGTCCTTGTGCCAGACGAGCAATGGCCGCCGGCCGGCGATCTGCACCGATCTTGCGGGATACAGGAACTCGCAGCCGGCCGATAAACTGATGTCTAAAACCTCACGAACCTGCTCTTCTTCGAGGTGCGACGCCACGATCACCGCCTCGGCGCCGACCGAGCTGATCGCGTGCGCCAGCCGGGTGAGGGCTTCGCGCTGCTTGCCTTCGCGACCCAGAGTGAGGGTCCCGATGGGCCGGTAGTCGCCGCCAAACTCGGTGGTCATCTGGTCGAAGTTCCACTGCTCGGCGTCGGCGCGCTCGACCACGATTGCCGGCGTCGCCCCGTTGGGACCGGGCCAGATCTCGCGCAGGAACCACTGCGTCAGCCGGCGCTCTGCGGCCAGGATGATCCAGAGCCCTGCCGCGACCACCACGAACAATTGAAGGGTCACCAGCGCCCCGTGGATGGCCACCAGAGGCCACAGAAAGACCGCGGCGGCTACTCCCGAGGCTGCGGCGAGACGAGCGGCCTGATACAGATGCACGCCCCGGAAATAGTTACCGGTAACGAGGAGACTGGCGAGCAGGACGACGGCTGGAGCGGGACCGAATGGCGTGGGAATGCCGCCCAGGAGCGGGACACTTTGCGAATTGGCCAGCGCCCAGACGATCGATTGGATGAGCAGCACCGCCGAGACATCGGCGACGCCGAGGACGAGTAGGCGCTTGATGAGGCGGACTGCGTGCCGCCTGACCGCGACTGGGCGGCGCTGACGCAGTACGCGCGCCGGCCATTCAGCTGTTGCACTGGGAGCTCGGCGGCCTGGAACGGTTTTGGGTAACGAATGGAGCCTTAATCGCTGCGCTGGCTCGGATGACGAATCAGGCGTCATGCAGATCGGGCGAAATTGATCGAACAGAGCGGTTGGACATCCTCGTCGGGCGACCCGCGCAAGTATCTGGCCAGAGGACCCGCGCCCCAAGCGGTTGCGTCACTTGAAGGGGGAGTACGAGATGGAAACGCTCGTGTTGTGCACGTCAACCATAGCAGGCCCCTTACAACCGGAGATGTTCTGGAAGTTGTAATTCAGCCTGTCGCCGAAGCTCACGCTGCCGGACAGATATCCTCCGCCGACACTGTGGCCTGCGCGAACGCCTGGCATGATGGACACGTCGTGATTGCAATACCCAAGGTAGGCCGGCCACGTAAAGGTGCTTCGCACATCTTCGTTCCAGCGGATGCGATTGAATGTTACACCAATTGCCCCACCAGACCAGATGCGGTCCACGGCCAGCCACTGGCTCGATCCGCCAGGCCCGAACGACGCGCCGATCGGCAGGCCGAGCTGCGTGTAGCCCTGAATCACCCGCCGGCTGGTATAGAAAACGCCGACCGGACGGTTCTTGAAGTCGCCACTCTGTTCCAGTGTGGTCACTTCGCCCTGGACCCGAAAGGTCGGTTTGTCGATCGGACCCGGCCGTCGGTACTGGAGACCGAGTGTGTAGCCGTGCGAGTGGGTCGGATCGACGATGAAGTCGTGCAGCGAGGCCGGCAGCTCCTGCCGCGCCCATTCGGTATATGCCTCGAAACCATCGTCCGGGAATACCCACCGGGCGAATAGAGAGAACAGCTGGTCGCGACCGCCGGGCGTAAGCGACGAATCCGACGGCAGGTGATTGGCCGGGCTGCCCGTATTGGCAAAGACGTCGAACCAGCGGAAGGGGACCGGCCCATATCCATCTGACGTCGAGTAAACGGCGCGAGTAACACCGAGCGTGAGCGTGGGTTGGAAGACGGGCTGCCAGGTGACCGCTGCCGCGGCTATCGAGCGCACGTCGTTCGCTTTCGTCGTATCGAAGAATTGCGATTCCGACAACGCACCCACGAACCAGTGCGCTTCGAAGTTTCCAGCGCGCGTCTTGAACGGGCGCGCGGTGCGCATCTCGAGTCTGGGAATGCCGGCCGCGTTATCGCTCATGATTATGGCGTTACGAATGCCGGGGCCCCACCACATGTTCTCGGACGTCGCCCCAAACTCGATCGGACCGGTGTTGTACCAGATGCCGGACTGGCCTGGAGTGAAGCGCCCGATCGGCGAGCTGCCGAAGCGCCACGGAAGGTCGGCGGAATAGGGCTTGGCGTACCAGCGATTGGAGAAACCGCCGCCAAACCTCTGCTGATCGACAAATGGCAAGTAGTAGTAGTAGCCATTCTTGCGCGATATCTGGTCGAAGCGCGCGTTGGTCGTGGCCCAGAACTCGGGGGCAAGCACGACGCGAAGCCGTCCAGTCGATAGACTGGCGCCGCCTGTCAACCGCATCCCGACACCAC
>DATNCZ010000226.1:0-14252 GCA_035553335.1 Gemmatimonadaceae bacterium | reverse complement strand
AGACGACGCTGGTAACGTGCGAGCTCGGCGTGCTGCGCGGTCATCGCAGCCACGGAATAATCCGGCGCGCCGTCGACGATCTTTGGCTGCTCGAACGTGCGCCAGTCATGGAACAGCGCAACGAGATCCGCATAGCTGGTGCGTTGCCTGGTTCGCGTTTCGCTAGCGGGCGAACATGCTGTCGCGAGCGCGAGCATTCCCACAAATGCCAGTTTCACAGTCATCGGGCCTGGGGTTGGATCAGCGTTCAACGGCTCTGGAGACGAATTCGCGAATGTCGCCTCTTACCAATTCTCGGATACAGTATACAATACGGTTAAATACGGCGGCCCGGAAGGGTACGTTGCGGCAGGCCCCCTGCCGGACACCCCCCGCGCGCTCCACAGACGAACTCGCCGTACCTCGTGATGTCGCGTTTTCAACACGTTCGGCGCCACCGCGCCGGGAGGATGGGCATGGAGTACAAACCGATCGTTGCCGCGCTCGCGGCGCTCTCGCTTGCGGCACTCCCGGTGCCGTCCGTGGCACAGAAGGTTGCGCCCGATTACCTCGCCGGTCTCAAATGGCGATCCATTGGTCCATACCGCGCGGGCAACATCTCGTCGGTGACGGGAATACCCGGCGACCCCACAACCTACTATGTCGGAACACCCGAGGGCGGTGTTTGGAAAACGACCAGTGCCGGCACCGTCTGGTATCCCGTGTTCGACGACGCACACGTCGCTTCGATCGGAGCAGTAGCAGCCGCGCCATCGAGTCCAAACACGGTCTATGTCGGTACCGGTGATCCCTCCGGCTGGTCGTTCTCACCCGGCAACGGCGTCTATAAGACGACCGACGGCGGAAAGACATGGCGCAATATCGGCCTGGAAAAAACGCGCTACATAAACGCGATAATCGTCGACCCGAATAACCCCAACATAGTTCTCGTGGGCGCAATCGGAGCACCCGCTTCGGGCGGGCCTGCCAACGAGGCGCGCGGCATTTACCGCACTTCGGATGGCGGCGCGACATGGAAACGCGTGCTGTACAAGGACGCCTACACCGGCGTCAAGAACATGACCTTCGACGCCGCCGATCCGCGGATCATCTACGCGTCGCTCCAGCGCGGGATGACCGGCGTTTCACCCGCCGAGCTCGCAGCGCTCGCCCCGCTCGGAAACGGGATGTACAAGTCGGTGGACCAGGGAGTCACGTGGACTCCGGTAGGCGCCAAGGGGCTTCCAGAGCGCATCCCGAGCTATGAGATGGCAGTTGCGTCGGGAACCCATGGCAGACGCGTCTACGCCGAAGCGCAGGGCGCGGGCCGCGACGCCGGTGGAGTATACCGCTCCGACGACGGCGGCAACTCGTGGACGCTCGGCACCAAGGAACTCGGAAGTGCCGGCGGCAGGATTTACGTCGATCCCAGGAATCCGGACGTCGTTTACCTCATGGGAACGTCGATGTATCGCTCTCTGGACGGCGCACGCACTTTCAATTCATACAAGGGCGCGCCCGGCGGAGACGACAATCGAGACCTCTGGATCGATCCGTCCAATCCGCGCCGGATGTTGATGGGAGCCGATCAGGGGCCAACCATAAGTGTCGACAACGGTGTGACATGGACACCGTGGTACATCATGCCCAACGGGCAGTTTTACAACGTCGCCATCGATGGAGACTTTCCATACAGGGTGTGCGGATCACAGCAGGACAGCGGAACCGCATGTGTCCTGAGCCGAAGCGATTACGGCCGGATCCGTGAAAACGACTGGTACGCTGTCGGTGGTTTCGAGCGCGGCGCAATCGCGCCGGATCCCCTCAATCCGCGCTGGATATTCACGCAGGGATGGTATCACACCCTCCGCAGGTACGATCGCACGACAGGCCAGGTAGCGGTGCTCTACACGCCGACGCCGGAAGATCGTTTCGGTGGTCTGCCACCAACGGTATTCCTGCCGCAGGATCCCCGCGTCATGTATCTCGCCGCGCAGTATGTGATGGAATCCGACGACAGCGCTCGGCATTTTCACAAGATCAGCCCCGATCTCACCGCTCCGGGCGCGCCGCTGGACACGAGCTCGACCGCGCCCCGCTTCCGGCGGTACGATGCCTTCATTCAGACGCTGTCCGTTTCGACACTGACGAAAGGCGAGATATGGGCCGGCACCAACAACGGCGTCATCCAGCTCACTCGCGATGGTGGAAAGAGCTGGAGCAACGTCACGCCGGCCGGTCTTCCCGCGCGCGCGGGCATCAACATCATCGACGCTTCGCACAGCAATGATGGAACCGCGTACGCTGCGGTCGCCGCACCGGGCGACGTGCATCCGTACATCTATCGCACCACAGATTACGGCAGGAGCTGGACGAAGATCGTTACCGGCCTGCCGGACGAAGGTCTCGTGCGCGTCGTGCGTGAAGATCCGGTCAAGCCGAACTTGCTGTATGCTGGTACAGTCACCGGTGCGTGGGTCTCGTTCGACCGCGGAAATCACTGGCAATCGCTTCAGATCAACCTTCCCCACACCGTTGTAAGCGACATCGCGATTCACGACAACGACATAGCGATATCGACATACGGCCGCGGGCTCTGGGTGATGGACGACGTCACGCCCCTCCGCGACGCAGAACAGGCAATCGCCGCGGGCAGTGCGCCGTATCTGTACGCTCCGGAGACGACCTACCGCGTCCGCTGGGACAACGATCAGGATACGCCGAGGCCGCCCGAAGTTCCGGCGGGCGAAAACGCGCCGGAAGGTGCGATGATCTACTACCATCTTGCCTCGCCCGCGTCTGGACCGATAAGCATCTCCATCCGCGACCAGAGCGGAAACCTGGTTCGGCAGTACACGAACACGGCACCGCCGCCCAGTCTCATGCCGAACGTTCCCACATACTGGTTCTCGCCGCCGGAAGGACTACCCACTACGGCGGGCCTGCATCGCGTGCTCTGGGACCTGCGCTATCCGGATCCCAAGACGCTGCCGTACGGCTATTCCGGCAACATGCTCACGTACACCGAGTACACGCTCACGTGGCACGCTGTGCGGGGAAATACGCCGCGCGTTCAGCCGCCGGGAATCATGGCCATCCCGGGCAAGTACACGGTCGAGCTGACAGTCGACGGTCACACGTACAAGCAGGACTTCACGCTCAGGAACGATCCGCGCGTTCCCGTCACTCAGGAACAGCTCGCGGCGCAATTCGAATCGGAGAAAGTGATTACTGCCGGTATGGCGACCAGCTACGACGGTTACTACGTAGTCGATCGGATGCGCAAGGCGCTCGCCGCCAATGAAGCAAGGATCGCCGGCAAGCCCAATGCATCCGAGGTCACCGCAGCTATCGGATCGTTGTCCAGACAACTGTCACAGCTTGCGGATGGCGAGTTCGGTTTCGCCAATCGCGACCTGACGAGGCATCTCGAAGATGCCGACTTCGGCGATCTCCTTCCAACCGAGAGCAACCTCGGCGCGGTTCAGGCGAACTGTCGACAGATCGACGCCGCGCTTACCGAGCTGCACAGACTCCGCACAACCACGATACCGCAACTGAATACCGTGCTGGAGCACGCTCAGTTGACGCCACTTCCGCTCGGCGAAGGCCCCAGCGCCCCGTCGTGCGGAGCCGCGCACGATGCGGTGGCTCGAGCCGGCAGATAACGCAGAGGGTTCCATGCACGACGAAGCCGGTGTGGCATCCGCCACACCGGCTTCTTTACGCCCCCGCTCCACGCTGTTCTGGTAACTCGTACGGCATGACCCGATCGTAGTGACGCGCACATCCATTGCGTAGCACGCGAGTACACGCACGAAGAAACGGGAGCCCATCACTCAGGTACAGTGATGGGCTCCCGTTTTGTCTTCCCCCCGTTGCTACGAGCCTACTGGCACGTTGGAGCTGCCGTGGGCTTGGTATCCCAGTACACGCGGGTACCGAAGTTGTCCGGACCCTGGCGTGCGATCGCGGCGTTGAGGTTGGTCGCGTTGACCGACGCTTCAGTGGTCGAGTAGTAGTAACGACGCGGAATGTACGGAACTATCGTGCTCGGACCTGGCACGATGACCGGAGTACAGGTGCGGCGCCACTCTGCCCACGCCTGGCCGTCATCGCCAAACAGCGCGATGTATTTCTGTGTCGCGATCTGCTTGAGCCCCGCCGTGCCGCCCTGATACACGATACTCGGCTGCGCCATGAACGTGGCGATGGCTGAAGCGTCAGTCACTCCCCACTGCGCCATCGACGCCTGAATCGCGGCATAGTAATCCGCCGCTGCCTCGCCGTGCGGGACACCGCCGATGCTGCGTTCAGCCGCCTCTGCACGGATGAACATCAACTCGGCGTACGTCATGAGCTTGGATGGAAACGAGAGTCCGGCAGATGTACCGAACGTGCCGTAGGACGTGACGCCCGGATAGAACACGAGGCCGGGGCGCGACGCCTTTCGGTACCACACGTTGGCAGAGTCCTGCAGGAGCGCCGCCGGCATTCCGCCGTATCCGTTGGGATACGCCGAGCTGTCGACGACTGGCTGGCCATAGACCTTGATACGCGGATCGTTCGCCATGAGCGCCGTCATCGTGCGCGCAAGACGTGCATCGTCACGCGTTTTCAGCACATCCGCGAACGGATTGTCGGACACGCCGTCGCCAGGCCACGCGAGCTTGGCGTTGTCAGCGTTGGACGTGAACACGCCGCCCGCGTCGGTGAAGGCTGCCTTGAGCTCCGCGTCGGCGGTCGTCGGATCGACGTTTACGAGACGCATCGCATAACGGGCACGGAGCGAATTGGCGAACTTCCGCCAGTGCGCGAGATCGCCTCCGTATATCGGATCGGCAGTGCCAAGACCGGCCGAGCCAGCTGTTGCGCCGCCCATTGCATCTGAAGCTGCCTTGAGCGTGGCGAAGAAACCAGCGTAGATGTCCTTCTGCGCATCGTACTTGGGAGCGACCACGCCTGAATCTGCCTTGAGCGCGTCCGAGTACGGGACATCACCGAAGTAATCGGTCAGATAGCTGAAATCCCACGTCTGCAAGACCATCGCCGGACCGTAGATGCCCGGTGCGGACGCGGCCTTCCCTTTCGAGATTACCTGCCGCAGATCCTGCAGGTCGTTGTTGTAAGGCCCATTGAATGTGCCTGTCGTACCGTCGGCCTGAAGACTGATGTACGAGTCTGCCGTCGGATAAGTCGTGTTGGCGATCTGTTGAATGATGATCGCGGGCCCGCCGAAACCCACCCAGCGCCCGACTGCGGCCGCGGTCGCGTTCGTGAAGAGCGCGCCCGCCGGTGCGGAAGTCGGACTGTTTGGATTCCGGTTGGCGGTCGTGATGTTTTCGGTGTTACACGCCACCGCTCCGGCAATCACCGTGAGCCCGGTAAGGCCGTGTGTGAGGCCGCGTAGCCAAGTCTTGTTCATTGATTCCTCCTCGGTATGCGGTGGCGAATTATGGGGTGACCTGGAACGTGATGCCGATGCTGCGCGTCGTCGGCATTGGAGCAAATTCAAGCCCCTGTGCGTTTCCAGTGTTGTACGTGAACTCAGGGTCGATGTTCGGGACGTTCGTTTGCGTCCAGAGATTGCGTCCTACGAGGGCGACGTTGATCGTCTGAGCGCTGAATCGGTTCGCGAGAGTGGTTGGCAGGTCATAGCCGACTCGTACCTCGCGCAGCTTGACGTACGTGTCGGTGTACGTGTAGGCCTGATTGAACAGCCACAGCGACTGGAAGTACTGCTCCGACGTGACGTTGACCGTGTTCGGCTTGCCTGACGCCTTGTCGATCCCCTTGACCACGATTCCGGGATTGTTCCAGTCAACCTCGCGTCCCCTCAGCGTGTTCGCGCACATTCCGCTCTGATCGCACATCATGTTGGTGTTGCTGAAGAACTGACCGCCCACGTGGAAGTCGAACAGAAAGCTTGCGGTGACGCGCTTGAACTTGAACTCGTTGTTCCAGCCACCGACCCACCGTGGATTCACGTTACCGAGCACAGCCGCCGGTCCGCGGATCGGAAGCCCCTTCTGTGTGAGCAGGTTGCCGCTGGAGTCGCGAAGGAAGGTGTAGCCGGTGAGCTGGCCGTACGGTTGACCCGCAGTGGCCACCACCGATGCGCTACGCTGGGTGCCGAGCACGACAGTAGTGAGCCCAGGCGTCAGTGCGACGACCTTGCTCTTGTTGCTCGCGTAGTTGAACGTGCTCGTCCAGTTCAATCCGTTGTCGGAACGCAGCGGCGTCACGCCGAGCGTGGCCTCGAATCCCTTGTTCGAGATCTGACCAGCGTTGATCGCCTGTGTCAGGTAACCGGACGTGGGTGGGATCACGAGATTGAGGATCTGGTTCTTCGTTTCCTTGTCGTAGTAGCTCGCATCGAGCGTGACGCGGCTATCCAGGAAGGCCAGCTCTGCGCCGACTTCGGAGCTCGTCGTCTGCTCCGGCTTGAGATTGGCGTTGGCGAGGTTGTCGGAGAGCGAGAATTTCGGCAGCGATCCAAACTTGGTCGATGAGCCGTTGAACACTGTCGCCAACTGATACGGCGTAGCGTCGCTGCCGACTCGCGCGAATGCGCCGCGCAGCTTGGCGTATGTGAGCACCTTGGACTTCAACTGCGGAAGAGCGTTGGTGAGAACCAGCGACGTATTCACGCCCGGGTAGAAATAGGAGTTCTGACCCTGAGGGAGCGTCGATGACCAGTCGGTTCTACCGGTTGCCTCGACAGTCCACCAATTGTCCCACGTGAGTGCGCCAGACTCGTAAACACTGTTCACGCGCCGATCGGAATCGAACTGCTGAAGCGTCGGGGTGATGGCGGCGTTGGAGACGTTGTAGATGCCGGGTACCGAGATGCCTGGCGTCGAGACGTTCGTGGATCCGAACGTGTTGCGACGCAGGGTTCCGCCGAGCAGGCCGGTAAATGCGAGACGCGTCCTGAGCTGCTTGTTCACGTTGAGCAGCAGATCCACGTTGCTCTCGGTGTTGTCCTGAGTCGCGTTCGAGAACGCGCCGGCGTAGTTCGGATCGGAATACTGGATGTTGCCAGCCGCGAAATCGCGATTGATCTTCCAGTTGTAGTAGTCCTGGCCGCCGCGAAGTGTAGCGGAGAGCCAGTCGTTCACAGTGTACGTGCCGCTCACGCTTCCGATTACGCGATTGCGGATGTCGTATTCAGGGTTGTAGTCCTGCAACCAGTACGGGTTGTTGTGGAAGTTGTAGTTCCAGTTGTACAGGTTGCCGTTCGCATCGTACTGCTGCGCCTTCAGCTCGTTCATATTCACCTGACGGCCGAACCAGATGAACTGTTCGAGAATGCCAGTGTTGTAGCCCTGGCCAGGCCGGTTGTGGGCCGTCCCCTGGATGTACTGAACGTTTCCAGATGTCGTGAACTTGCTGCCGAGCCGGAAGTTTCCAGCGAGGGAGCTGGACAGATTGCGGAACGTGTTGTTCGGGATGACCCCTTGCGTCTCGTTGTTTCCGATCGAAAAGCGGCCGTTCGCGTTGTCGGTTCCGCCAGATACGGCGAAGGTATTGGCGAAGCTGTGTCCGGTCTGGAAGAAACTATCCGCGTTGTCCGGGTGCGGAATGAATGGAGTCGGTATGCGATTGCCCTGGGCATCGACCGGGCTGTCGAACTGCGGGATCAGCTGGCCGTTCATGCGCGGGCCGTAGCTCTGATCGTAACCGTCGTTCACACCACCGCCCTTGCCGTCCTTGAATGCGAAATTGCCGCCCGAACCCTGGCCGTAGAGATTCTGCCAGTCCATATAAGTAGAAGGCCTGTCCCAGGTGTAGGTACTGGTGAGAGCCGTCCGGAGCTTGGCGTTGGAGTTGGCGCCGTGCTTGGTTGTGATTACGATGACGCCGTTCGCTGCGCGTGAGCCGTAGAGCGCGGCGGCGTTCGGCCCCTTGAGCACCGAGACGGACTCGATGTCTTCGGGGTTGATGTCGTTGATGACATTACCGAGGTCGAGTCCTGAGCTGGCCGAGTTCGAAAGCGAGCCGACGTTGAATGAGCCGCCGCGATCGTCGCTCGAAACTGGGATGCCATCCACCACGAAGAGTGGATTGTTGTCGCCGTTGATCGAGTTGGAGCCGCGGATGGTGATCTTCGTCGAAGCTCCTGGTGTGCCGGAGCTTGTCACGACCATGCCTGAAACCTTGCCCGCCAGCTGGTCGACGAAGTTCTGCGAGTGGGTCGCGTTGAGCTCCTTGCTTGAAATCTCCTGCTGTGCGGTTCCGAGCTGGCTCTTTTCACGCTGCTGGCCGAGGGCAGTTGTGACGACACCCTCGAGCTGATTGATGAGAGCCGCGAGGGTGAAATTGGCCGTCGTCGTCGAGCCGAGGTGAGGAGAGATGACGATGCTTTGCGAGCGGTAACCGATTCTCCGCACCATTACGGTGACGGAAGTACTGGTCAGGCGCGACGCTGGAATTGCGAAGGTATAGCGTCCCTGATCATCGGTGACGGCTCCGACACTCAGTGCCGGGATTGCGACGGTCGCCGCGGGAATTGCTTCACCGGTTTCAGCGGTGACTCGGCCTGAGACCACGGCCGTTTGCGCCTGCGCCACAGCAGGGAGTGCCAGTACGGACCCGGCTATGGCAGCAAAGGCGGCACAACAACAAACAAATCGCTTCATTTGGGTCCTCCAGAGGGGGCAGAGGGGCGTGCACACTTTCCAGCCTTCAGGTACTCCACTGACGGTCAACTCGGCGCGACGGAGCGGAAGTCCGGTTGGGACTTTCGCCGTTCACCGTAGTGGAACGACCTGCAGGACACGCATCGACTAGGACGCGTGCTCGAAATGGTACGGGGCGGAGCGACTGCGATGTAACGTTATGGATACAATATCCGCTGACACGGATATAATATCCGGCGCGTACCTGGAAAGGGCAAGCACGCAAATCGCCAGGCCCGGCGCCCCCTCGTTACGGGGCCCCGACCAACCCTTCTATACTACTCCACACCCCCGCCGCGCGGCTCCGCGGCGGGCATCAACAGCGTGAACACCGATCCTGCTCCCGGCTCGCTGTCCACAGTTATCTCGCCATCCATCCTGTGTGCCAGCTGCTGGCTGATCGCGAGCCCCAGCCCCGTGCCGGCCTGCTCGCGCGTGTAAGGGCTGCGACGGTCACTCTCGCCCTGCACGAATGCCTCGAAAATGTGCTCCAGCTGCTCCCGTGGAACGCCGATCCCTGTATCGCGAATGCTGAAGCCGACGAACGACCGGCCGCCCGCCAGGGGTTGCCCGCGCGGCGTATGGTCGACCAGCCTGCAATCGACGGTTACGGATCCGCCCGCGTCTGTGAACTTTATGGCGTTGGCTAGCAGGTTGACCAGTATCTGCCGTACCCGGTCCGGATCGCCTACGTACCGCGGTGTATGGGTGTCACAGGCACCCGTACAGCGCTCGCTGATCCGCACTCCCTTCGCAATCGCCTGAGGAGCCACCAGCGACAGCGCCGCATTCATCGTATCCGATGCCAGAACCTCACCCATGTCCACTCGCAGCGTGCCGGATTCGATCTTCGCCAGATCGAGCACGTCATTTACAAGCGTGAGAAGATGTGCGGTGCTTGCACGAATTCGCGCCAGCTGCGCGCGCTGTTCGTCGGTCAGCGGGCCCGCCAGCTCCAGCGCGAGCAACTCGGCGTAGCCAAGTACTGCGTTGATCGGCGTCCGGATCTCATGCGACATCGTTGCCAGAAAGTTGCTCTTCGCCTTGTTCGCCGACGCCGCACGAGCCGTCGCCGCCTCCGCAACCGCCCTCGCCGTCTGCGCTTCACGGAACAGACGCGCGTTGTCGATCGCGGTCGCCGCGCGCGCCGCAAGATCCTTTGCAAGTGCCACGTCTTCCGTCGTATAGTGGCGTCCCGACTCCCCCATCACGAGCGTGAGGACGCCGAGTGTGAGACCACGGGCCTGCAACGGCACCATTATGACCGACGAGAAATGAAGATGCTGCAACGCGCTCAGATGCTCCGCACTGCGAGCTGTGCGACGAAGCATGTCATCCGTGACATATGGAATGAATTGCGTTGCGCCGTCGCGCACCACGGCGGCGGTACCATCGCGCGAATCCCAATCGATCGGGAACCGCTCCTCCAGCGTGAGACCGAGTGCGCGCTTCGCCGGGTCCTTGTGCGCGACGGCGAGCCGAGTGAGACGCGGTGGCCATTCTCGCAACCTCGGGTCCCTCACGATGTCCACCGCACACCAATCGGCGAGCGTGGGAACAGCTGCTTCCGCCAGCGATGCGAGGGTTGCCTCGTAGTCGAGCGAGGATGACAGCAGGCGAGTCGCCTCCGCCAGAAATTCACCACGTTCCGCCTGGACGGCGCGCTCATCATAGAGGCGCGCCCGCTCGAGCGCCTGCGCGCACTGCTGTCCCACGGTGCGAAGAAACGTCTCGGTCGGCTCGTCGAAGTCCTGCGGCTCACTGAAGCTGAACGCGATGGTCGCGACCGCAAGGCCACCGATGAACACCGGTACGCCAACAAACCCCTCGTAGCCGACATCCGCGACAGTCGGATAGCGTCGTCGCGCGTCCTCGCGCGAGCGTACGAGAACGACGTCGCCGCGAAGCACCGCGTCGGAAAGCGGGCGGCCCGACTGCAGATCGAAACGACGGTAGGCTTCCGAGATCTCCGCGCTGAAGCCACGGGTACGAATTATTTCGAATTGCGCGCCGCCACTGTCGTGGTGCGAGATCACCGCGAACGATCCCGCGTCGGCGCCGACGGCGGACATTCCCGCGTCGAGTATCAGGTCCGCCACATCCGATGCGGTCGTCGCCTTGTTCAGCTCCGTGGAGAGCGCAAGCAGCCGCTTCGCGCGCTCGGCGGACGACGCCGCAAGCTGCGCGCGCAGCTCCGCCTCGGCGTTACTCAGCTCGAGCTCCTCGGTCAGCATCTGAGCTTCTTCCACCTGCTGCTCCAACTCGCTCGCCTGCTCCTGCAATTGAGCGTGGGCCGCGGCAATGACGCGCTCACTCTCCACCTGCTGCGATATGTCGCGCAGGAAGCCTGAGAACAGCCTCCGACCCTGCCACTCGAATTCGCCGAAGGAGATCTCGACCGGCAGCTCGGTGCCGGACTTGGTGCGGACCGGCACCCGCACACCCTGCCACGCAATCCGTCGCACACCAGTGTGCACGTAGTGCGCGATACCGGCGTCGTGTCGCTCGCGGAGACCCTCGGGGATCAGCATGTGAAGCGACTGTCCGACCATTTCCGCGATGCTGTAGCCGAACGCACGCTCCGCGGCATCGTTCGCGAAGACGATCGTGCTCGTCTCGTCGATCGTGAGAATCGGGTCCGGCGAGCTTTCTGCAAGCACCCCGTTATGCGTCGCCGGGCTTGATCTGGGCGGCAGCGTCATGCGCGCAATCTACGCCACTGCACCGGTTTTATCATGCGTGCCACCCGGTTGGTCGTCGCACGGAAAGATCGTCGCACGCCCGCACGGCCTCGCCAACGATCCCCCGCGCCACGCATGGGGCTGACGAACAGATTTCTCAGCCCCATGCGGCGCACTCGAGCACCACCACCCCATTACCGCGAAGCGACCGATGCCGGCTTCTCCGCGGGTTTGTCCATGTTCTGCGAATTGACGTAGAAGTTCTCGTCGACATGGAACGAATCGGGCGACTTGAGCGACAGTTTTACCGTCTTCCAAGTCTCGGTCGGATGGACGAAGGTGGTGCCGTGATCGGTGAGCGAAACCTTCACCGGCATCGCGAACCCGGGAACGACGTTGGACCAGCGATACGACAGCTCGGAGCCGTTGATGCGATACTCGAAGGTCGGCACCATCGTCGTGTTGAGGTATTCCTCAAATACCTTGCCAAGATCGATCCCGGCGTGCTTGCTGATGTAGCTCTCAACTTCGGTTCCGCTCACGACCTGGTGCCGATACGTCTTCTGCAGGCCGCGCAGGATGCCGCGCCACTTTTCGTCGTTGTTGACGATCTGACGAATCGTGTGCAGCATGTTGCCACCCTTGTAGTACATGTCGCCCGAGCCTTCGTCATTCACGTTGAAGTGTCCGACGATCGGCTTGTCGTTCCTGATCAGCTTGCGCGTACCGATCACGTACGCAGCGCCAGCAGCCTTCCCGTCCTGACATTCAGTGTAGAGGTTCTCGGAATAATTCGCGAAGCTCTCGTGGACCCACATGTCGGCGTGATCCTTCGCCGTGAGGCTGTTCCCCCACCACTCGTGCGCGCTCTCGTGTACGATGATGAAGTCCCACTTGAGTCCCCAACCGGTCCTGGATAGATCGCGGCCCAGATAGCCGTTCTCGTAGTGGTTGCCATAAGCGACGCCGCTCTGATGCTCCATGCCGAGGTGCGGAGCCTCGATGAGTTTGTAACCGTCCTTGTACCACGGGTACGGACCGAACCAGTGCTCGAAGCATGCGAGCATGGATTTCGCCTGCGGGAACTGCTTCCTGGCCTTGTCCAGGTTGTACGCGAGTGGCCAGAAGTCGAGCGTCAGAGTGCCGTCCTCGCCCTTGTACGTATCGCTGAAGTGAGCGTACTTGCCGGCGTTGACCTCGACATCATAGTTGTTGATTGGATTCTCGACGAACCAGTCGTACGTCGTCGTGTGATCGGCGTTGCGCGTGGTCTTCCGCAGACGGCCGTTGGAAACGTCGATGATCGAATCCGGTACGGTTATGGCGATGCGCTGACTGTCCGGCTCGTCGGCCTCGAGATCCTTGTTGGGCCACCACACGCTCGCGCCCAGTCCCTCGCACGCGGTCGCGATCCACGAGTGGCCTGCACTGTCGTGCGCCCA
Organism: Gemmatimonadaceae bacterium; assembly: GCA_035553335.1. Classification (GTDB taxonomy): domain Bacteria; phylum Gemmatimonadota; class Gemmatimonadetes; order Gemmatimonadales; family Gemmatimonadaceae; genus Fen-1247. The sequence goes on along the minus strand of DATNCZ010000226.1, from coordinate 1,469 downwards.
TACGAAACCACCGTCCCACGGCGCGCGCTTCGCGACGCGCGGCCGGCCGTGGTAGAACACCGTCATCGATTTGCTATGGCCGACAGGCTGCGGCGCTACGAGCGACACGAAGAATGCGTTCCCGTCACGCCGATAAGTGACCTTGTGCCCATCCTGCACCATGCTGTCGACTTCCATGGGGACCTGAAGATCGACCTGCATTTCGCGCGCAGGCTTCACGATGCGGTACGTGATGCCGTTGTAACCGCTGATCGTGCTGTCGGATGGATCGACCTTCACGTGAAGGTCGTAGAACGTCGCGTCCCACCATGCGCGCTCGGGCGTGTCGCTGCCCCGCAGCGTATCGGCATGAGTGAACACACGCGGAGTGTCCTGTTGAGCAGCAACGGGCACGATCGGAGCGACTGCAACGACGCCCATTATGAAAGTGGTTGCACGGAGAAGAGTGATCTTTCGCATGTCTTGAGTTGCGACGGTAACGGGTCGGGCGAACGAGGGCCGGCCGGAACGGGATATCGTATACAATCTTACGCCTTGACCGGCCGGCCGCCACGTCAGGATCTATTGCAGATCGTCAGGCCGTCCCCGACATGATCACCCCGCACGCTATGCGCGCACCTGCATTGCCTGCCGGATCGGTCATGTTGTCATCGGCCGTCGCGTGGATCACCAGCGCGCTTCCGTCGGCATCGAACAGGCTGTGAGCACCCGGCGTCAGAGACACGCGGCTCGTCCTCGCATCGTACTCGGCGTTGCCCGACGCATCTACTGTCATGTTCGGAAGATCGCCCGCATGCGGTCCCGAAGGGTTGTTCAATCCGTGATGCTTTGATTCCGGATTGAAATGACCGCCGGCAGAGGTGAAGGCCGGCGCGACACACGAACCAACTGCGTGTATGTGTACTCCGTGCAGTCCGGCGGGCAGTCCTGCGACTTTCATGTGGACGTGCACCGTGCCGCCGGCATCCTGCGTGAGTGTCGCGGTTCCAACGCGCTCGCCCGCGGAGCTCATGACGACCGCATGTGCGCTCGCGGCGGGCGGAGCTGCGCTGAGCGGTGCACCCGCGGACGCGCACGCAGCAAGCGTCCCAGCGGACAATCCCGCTACGGCAATTTTCAGAATAGACATCGATTCGTCCCCGTTCGTGGTTTGTGGTTCGGGTTGCTTCCGCGCCCGTCGCCGTGAGAGCGAGCGACGCATCTCGCTCGGACCGCGCAATCCTCGCGCCGGCGCGAGCGTTTCCCAAGATACGGCGTCCGGTAGGTCGATGCTGGCGATGGCGAAAATGCAAAAAAGGGCCAGACCGCTTTCGCGATCTGGCCCTTCATTCGAAAAGTGGCTCGACTACTAGCCGATCTTCGTTACGTTCTCGGCCGCGGGACCCTTCTGGCCCTGCACGATCTCGAACTCGACGCGCTCGCCTTCGGCGAGAGTCTTGAAGCCGGATCCACCAATCGCGGAATGATGA
>DATNCZ010000225.1:0-4801 GCA_035553335.1 Gemmatimonadaceae bacterium | reverse complement strand
ATCCGTTGGGCTGTGCGGCGGGTGTCGCGACCTTCGAGGTATTCGAGCGGGATCACATCGTCGAGCGTGTGCGCGACCTGGGCGAGCGCGTGGTCAAGCCCACGATCGAAAAATGGGTCGACAAGCATCCATCGGTTGGGGAGGTTCGCGGCCGCGGGTTGTTCTGGGCGGTCGAGCTCGTCCGGTCAAAGAAGACGCGAGAGGCCCTCGTACCCTTCAACGCGAAAGGCGCCGATGCGGCGCCAATGGATGAACTGACCGCTGCGTGCAAGGCAGCCGGCGTCTGGCCATTCACGCACGCCAATCGCGTCCAGATTGCACCTCCGCTGATCATTTCGGAGGAGGAATTGCGCCGCGGGTTGGCGGCCATAGATACCGCCCTCGACACCGCTGACAAGTACGCCGAGTCGAAGTGATCGACCTTTGATACCTTTCCGCGCTGCCTGAGAAGCTTGCGCGGAAAGGGCGGGGTTCGGGCCGGAGGTTCGACAGTCGGCACCCATCGGCACGTGCAGTTCGCCAGCCTCGCTGGCGCGACGGCCCGGAAATTAGTACGATCACGTGTGCAGACGGACCTCGAAGCACTTATCCAGCGCGCCGGATCCGACCAGGGCTCGGCGGATGAGCTGTTCTCGCTACTATATCAGGAGCTGCACCGGCTCGCCGAGCACAATCTCAGGCGCAGCAACGCCACCATCACGCTCGACGCTACGAGTCTGTTGCACGAGGCGTACCTCAACATCTCGGGCCGCAAGGACGTCGCGTTTACCGACCAGCCGTCCTTCCTCGCCTACGCTTCCCGCGCGATGCGCGGACTGGTCATCGATTACGCGCGGCGCCGGCGTGCGCTCAAACGCGGCCGCCAGCTCGAGATCACGTTCGCCGAGGATGAACAACCGTCGGACGAGTCTGTCGCACGAGCGCGGGAGCTGGAGCGACTCGGTGATGCGATCGAGGAGCTCGCGATGCTCGATCCCGCACTCGCAGAGCTGGTGGACCTGCACTTTTTCTGCGGCTTCGCATTTACGGAGATCGCCCAATTTCGCGGATCGTCGGAGCGCACCGTACAACGGGATTGGCGAAAGGCTCGATTGCTGCTGCAACATTCGCTGATGGATGACGATCCCGACGATCGGCCGGACGATTAGGTCTACCGCTGCAATGCAGCGATCAACGTCTCCGCTTGACGTGTTCGCGGATTGCCAGCACCAGCTCCGTTGCGCAACTCGACAACTGCATGCGCAAGCTCCGTACGTGCACCCGACGTGTCGCCACTCGCCAGCATCGCGCGCGCCTCGACTAGCCGTGCTTCTCCGACGTATGCGCTCCGCGTATCGGTGAGCGAGTCCAGTGCGGCCTTCTTGCGCGCGTCACGTGCGTAGCCGAGCGCCTCGCCTGGAGCGCCGAGCGCGAGCGCGGCCTGTGCCGCGAGGATGAGCGCCGAATGAAAGGTCTTTCTGCGCGTGCCGTTGAAGTAACCGTTCGATCGCAGCATCTGCACCAAGAGAGTGTGTCCTGTCACCGTATCTCCGGCCGACAATGCAAACAGCGCATGCAGCATCCGCGAATCGGTCACCTGATCGTCGCTGCTGAATCTCATCTTCGCCGCGATCTGGTCGAACCGTGCAGCCGACCGCTTCGCCCCGGGGATATCGCCAAGCTGGATTTGCGCCTGTACGAGACCAAACAACCCGCGCCCCTCCCAGTAGGTATTGTGCTCGCTGACGCCTTGATTTACGAGTATCGAGAAGTACTTGGCGGCGGAATCTGCCTCTCTTTCAAACAGAGCCGCGTGCGCGTAATGAATGAGCGGTTGCGCTGGTATATCACCCGTCGGATCGCTTCGCCTCATACGTTCCAGAAAGTCATGCAGTGAACGTTCCGCCGCCGCAACTTCCCCGAGACCAATCAGCGTCACGGCACGATCGTGCTGAAGTATCGCACGTGTCATGGTTTCGCCCCTGCCGGTCCGGTCGAGGATGCTCATTGCGCTGTCGTAGGTCGCGATCGACTGGCGATGCTCGCCCCGTTCGTCCAGGGCGTCCGCGAGGGACGAGAACAGTCCGATGTACTCCATGTCCCTGGTCTCGCCGAGGCTGTCGCGTATGAAGATGGCGCGTCGGATCGCGGGCACGGCACGCTCGTGATCGGGACCAGCCTCGTTCTCGAGATCGGTCAGAGTCTGGAGGCACGTTACCTCCGCGCGCGGGTTCGGTGTTGCGCGCAGCATCGACTCGGCGCTGTCCAGCAGACGATTCGCCTCGTCGTAACGCCCCTCCGTGCGCAGGTTGTCGACGATGCCGCAACGCGCCTCGATCAGCTGGCCCCGATCGCCCGTCGCGTTCGCCAGTGAGTCGGCGCGCGCGAGCAGCGTTCCGCGAATCCTGCTGTCTCCCAGCTCGGCGTAACGTGCAGACAGCTGAAGCAGGATCGGTGTGAGCAGTCGTGGATCGTCGCCGTACTCACGTTCCAGTGCGTTGCGCGACCGGTCCAGGATCTCACGCATGGTGATCGGCCGGTCACCAATCTGCGACATGAGCTGCGACTGGAACTCGACCTGCGCGTTTGCGCGCTGACTCTCGTATAACGCCGCGTCCCGTTGTCGCTGAGCCTCACGCATCTGCACAAGTGAAAACGCAGCCGCGGCAACCACCGCCAACGACGCGGCGGTCGCGCCTGCCACGCCAGCGCGGTGTCTGCGAACGAACTTTCGTGCACGATACGCGATGGAATCGCGCCGCGCGCGTACCGGCTCGTGACGAAGGTAGCGATGCAGATCGTCGGCGAATACGTCGACCGTCTGGTAGCGCTGGCGGGGATCCTTGTGCAGCGCCTTGGCAAGGATGCTGTCCAGGTCGCCGACGCCGAGTCGTGCGGCGTGCACCTCGCGCAACGCTCTAACCGTATCCGCAGGCGTCTTGCATCCCATCGCCGTCGGGTGATGGCCGGAGAGCAGCATGTATAGAAGCACACCAGCCGCGTAGACGTCCGTCGCCGTGGTAATGGGCTCGCCCAGTACCTGTTCTGGCGCCGCGAATTCCGGTGTCAGCACACGCGTGCTATCGAGCGTCAGCATCGCATTTGCGTCCTCGCCATCGTCGCTCAGCAGCTTGGCGATGCCGAAATCGAGCAACTTCACCGTGCCGTCGCGCGTGACGAGAATGTTGGACGGCTTGATGTCGCGATGCACGATGAGGTTCGCATGTGCATGACCGAGCGCTGCGAGCATGTCGAGCATGAGCGAGATTCGCACCTCACGAGAGAGACCGTTCTCATCAGCGTAACTGTCGATGCGTTCTCCGTCCACGTATTCCAGCACGAGATACGGCTGACCACCTGTGGTGACGCCTGCGTCCATCAAGCGCGCGATGCCGGGATGGGTGAGCCGCGCGAGGACCGAGCCTTCGCGCTTGAAGCGCGCTTCACCAGTCGGGCTCAGCAGACCCAGGTTGAGCAGCTTCACCGCCGCGTATCCATCGAACTGCCCGTCCGTGCGGCGTGCGAGCCATACCGTGCCCATGCCACCCTGACCGAGTTGGCGTTCGAGGGTGTATGCGCCGAGTCTGAGGCCGTTCAGCTTGGAACCGACCTCGTCGAGAAGAAAGCCACGCTGATCCGCAACGCGCTCACCCGACAGCAGCAGCGTGAGCTCCGCCGCGAGCGTTGGGGATTGTTCGCGTAGCGCGCTCATCCATGATTCGCGCTCTTCAACTGGCAATTCCAGCGCACTGTCGAGCAGTGGCTCGAGAAGTCGCCAGCGATCACGATCGATGGTGCCCATCATCGGTCTCCCCGGTCTCGCATGCGTGGGCTTTCCGCAAATTATGCCCACCGCCGGGCTTGGCGACAAGCCCCGAAAAAGTCCGGACAGGGCCGCGGCGGGTTTGGGGGTCGGATTCCGATTATATGATTGCGCCGTGCACATCCACGGCGCATCAACGGCGCATCCACGGCGCAAGACGGGTGTCACGCACCATCTCATACCTAATTGGTGATCCGGACATGAAGTTCCTGACCTTCCCGACGTTCGTTTCTGCCTTTCTTCTGATCGCCGGCGCTGCTGCCACCTCCGCCCAATCACCCGGTGACGCACCCCTGCATTCCGCGGACGATCCGCGGGAAAGGAGCAAATGATGCGTCGGGAACTGCGTACCGCGCCTGCTGCGATTGCGGCCGTAATTCTGATACTCTTTGGTTGCACCGACCAGCAGCCAACCGACCCCGCGACCCTTGCTCCAACCGCTCAGCGCAATGGAGGCGGCTCGTCCGATACTGCTCTGTCGCCGCGCCTGGTGCGCCAGCTGGCCGCCGCGCGCGGCATCGGCCGTCTCGCTGACGCCCCGCACGTGCGGCCCGCGCTCGCGGAGCTCGGCCAAGCGCTCATGTTCGATCCGATCCTGAGCGGGAATCACGATGTCAGCTGCGCGACGTGTCACATCACGGCATTCAGCACGGGTGACGGCCGAAGTCTCTCCGTCGGTGCCGGTGGAACCGGCCTCGGGCCAAATCGCACATCTCCCGATGGCGTATTCATCCCGCGCAACGCGCCGCCGGTTTTCGATCTTGCGCAACTGCGGCACATGTTCTGGGATGGGCGCGTCGAGACCGATGGGCACGGCCACTTCACGACACCCGCCCAATCGCAGCTGACGCCGTCGATGCAGCGCATCCTCGAGTTCGGTGCGATATCGGCGCAGCCGATGTTTCCAGTTGCGGCACGCGCAGAGATGCGCGGCCAGTCAGGCAACGAGCTGACAACGATCGCCGACGACGACTATACCGACATCTGGTCCGGTCTGAT
>DATNCZ010000224.1:0-3280 GCA_035553335.1 Gemmatimonadaceae bacterium | reverse complement strand
AACCCATCGAGTGCCAGGCATCGTCGCATCCTAGAGCCGGTTGAGCTTCTCCAGTCCTGTAGAAGGCGCCCAGGGAAGCAGCTCGTACTGCGCCATCCCCTTCTTCACGTAAGGATCGTTGTCGCGAATCGCATCCAGCGCTTCGTTCACTGAATCGTCCGGCACGCGCAACAGCAACGCTCCGCCGCTGCGTGGATCCAGTGGTCCTGATGCAAGCAATGTTCCGCCGTCGTACAACGTGCGCAGATACGCGCGGTGCTCGTCGGTCACGGTCAGCACCTCATCCAGTGGCCGGCGATACCGGATGATCGCGATCGCGTACATCAGCCTTCTTCCCCGTCGGGCTCGCCGCTTTGCGACATGGCAGTGGCCAGCCCCCGCTCCAGTGCGTTCCACGCCAGCAGCGCACACTTGACCCGTGCGGGAAAGCGCGCGACGCCGGCGAGCGCCCTGGCCCTGCCGAGCGTCGCATCCGCCGCGGCGTCGGCATCGCCCATCACCATCGCGCGAAACCGCTCGCCGATCTGGCCGATCTCGCTGGCACGCTTGCCCTTGACCATCTCCGTCATCATGCTCGTGGAGGCCTGCGAGATGGAGCATCCGCGGCCCGTGAACCGGACATCGGCAACCTCGTCGCCGTTCATCTCCAGCTCGAGCGTGATCTCGTCGCCGCAGAGCGGATTCCGCATCGGGACCGAGATGCTCGCGTGCTCCAGCGTTCCCTTGTTCCGGGGACGTCGATAGTGATCCAGGATGATGTCCTGATAGAGCGCCGTCAGCGATGCGTCTGCCATTCCACCTCAAATATACTCGGCGCTCTTCCAGCCATCCGATGACGCCCGCAGGCGCTCGCGCGTAAGGAAAGGCATCACAAAATTCTTTCAGGCGCGTGGCGGCAGCACCGTTCGAGCCACACATTTCCTGCGACTGCTCACCCGACAACACCATGCGAATTGCCCAGTTGAAACCTCGCACCAGTGCCCGTTACGCCAGCCTCACCAGTGCCAGCTTGCGAAACGACCGATTTACAATGTTGGCGGCGATTCCGATTCTCCTTGCGGTGATGCTCTCTTCACCGGCGACTTCCCGAGCGTCCACAGCGGGCCGAGCGCGCATTGCGCGCTCCACGCGACAACGCTCCGATACCGGCGAAACGGCGAGCCTTACGGGCACTGTGTACGATAGCGTAACCAACGCTCCGCTGGCGGAAGCACAGGTGCAGCTCGTGGATATCGATCACCGCACGCGAGCGTACACCGTTCGCTCCGACTCGCTCGGACGGTTCCACATTCCAGCGATGCTACCGGGCCGCTACACAGCCGGCTTCTTTCACCCATCCGTCGACGCACTCGGCATCGAGCCGCCGCTCAGATCGGCAACGATCCACGCCGGCGAAAACGTGCTCGAACTGGTGATTCCGGGCCCCGCGCGGATCATGGCGGCGGTGTGCGGCGAACAGCCAGCGAGTGACTCGTCCGGCGCGATCGCCGGTGTCGTGCGAGACGCTGCGTCCGGCCTGCCGATCGGCAACGCCAAGGTCGTCGTCACGTGGCGCGAAATAGTGATCGACAAACGCGGCCTCGTTTCAGAGACGCGACGAGTGCCCGTGCAAACGGGCGAGGATGGCGGCTATCGCATATGCAAACTTCCCGGCGCCGACACCGTGCTCGCGAGCGCGGAGCTGGGCGCAAGACGATCCGGACTCGTCGAGGTCGGAATCCCGATCGGTGGCATCACGCGACGCGACTTCTCGCTCGGTGATTCCAGCTCCGTCGTCGCGGTGCGCACCGACTCCAATTCGAGCGTGAGCGCCGACGTACAACGCGCGACGACGCTCCTGCGCGGCTCGGCGGCTCTATCCGGTTTGGTACATGGCGCCGACGGAAAGCCGATGCAGGGCGCCACGATAATGGTGTGGGGAACCGGCCTCGAAACCAGGAGCAGGGCCGACGGTCGCTTCACCCTCGCCGGTCTTCCCGCGGGCACCTTCAGCGTCGAGGCTCGCATGCTCGGCTACGAACCCCAGCGCGCCGCCGTCGATCTGTCGCCGCAAACACCGGCAACCGTCGATCTCGAGTTCAAGGATCGCGTGCAGCAACTGTCACGCGTGGTGATCATGGGCAAGCCGTCGCGCGCGCCGAATGACATAATGGGCTTCCTGGAGCGATCGCGCACCGGAATGGGGCACTACATCACTGCATCCGACAACGCGCTCAAGAATGCGATCACCGCGACCGACGCGCTCCGAACGACACCCGGAATTCAGGTCGTGCCAGGCAGCAGCTTCGGTAACGTAATCCTTATGCGGGGAGGATGTGTCCCAGTTGTGTACGTGGATGGCATGCAGATGCAGGACGGTTACGAGACTCTGGATGACATTGTCCCACCGCAGCAGGTTGCGGGAATGGAGATCTACGCCGGACTCGGCGAAGCACCCATGCAGTACCAGTCCAACGGATGCGGAGTACTTTTGGTCTGGACCAAACGTTGATCGACGGAGGGGGAAGGAATCGTGAATTTCGACTCGATGCACCAGTCGATGCACCAGTTGATGGGCCGGCACCTCGGTACCTGCGCGGTGCTTGCGTTCGCGATTCCTTCCGTGTCGAGTGCGCAGATGAGTCTGCGGGAAACGCCGCGCATGGAAGCAGGGGCTGCGTTCGAGTACGCGCAACCCATCGGTGATTTTCGCCAGAATGTGCGCCAGGGGTTCGGAGGCGCCGGACATTTCGTCTTTGGACTCGACCCCCAGGCGATCGTCGGGATTCGTGTCGACGCCGGGTTCATCAACTACGGCAACGAGACACACTACGTGCCGTTCAGCTCCAGCGTGCGCCGAATCATCGTGCGCGAAGAAACCTCCAACAACATCTTCGTTGCGAGCGTCGGCCCGCAGTTGACCCTCCCGCTCGGTCGCGTGCGGCCGTACGTGAACGCCGGTATCGGCGTGGCGTATTTCTTCACGCAGACCTCGCTCACGACTGACGACAATTCGCAGCAGATCGCGCAGACCACCAACTACAGCGACAACTCACTCGCGTACACCGGCGGCGCTGGCTTCAACGTTCCACTGACATCCGGCAGCTCATCGATGTCACTCAACGTCGGCGCGCGCTACAACTCGATCTCGAGCGCCAGCTATCTGACCAAGGGCGACATAATGGATGATCCGAACAGCCAGTACGGAATCATCATCACCCCGCACCAGTCAGCCGCGGATTTCATCACGTACCAGCTCGGGATTTCGTTTCGGTTCTAACGACGAGCGCCTGGAAACACC
>DATNCZ010000223.1:0-9822 GCA_035553335.1 Gemmatimonadaceae bacterium | reverse complement strand
GTCCGGAGGGCACCGAAAACTGGAGCGAAGCCGAACTGGCGCGGCTGGTAACGCGCGACAGCATGATCGGCGTCGCATTGGCAGATCGTGCGTCGCGGTAAGTTCCAATTGCATTGCTCGTGACATCGACCGCGCACGGAGGCGTCGTACAGGCGAGCGCTGGCGATGGATAGTCCGATCACGATGGTCGAGGCAAGCGTCCCGACGCAACCTCTCGTTTCGCTTGCGGCTAGAATCAGGATGCTTTGCGATGCAGCTCGATCCCAGTCGTTTTGCGCGTGTACGTCGTTGCGTTGCAAGTGACCGCCAGACGCACCGCCTTGCGCTCGACGCGCAGCTCACCGACGGCACCGGCGTGCCGGCCCTCCTCGAGACCTATGGTGATGGCGTTTTCCGCTTGCGGCTCGGCGCAACGACGCTCCCCGATTACGGGCTTGTACTCGCCAAAGCGCAACCTATCGACGCTTCAATCGATGACGAGGGCCGCATGCGGATCGTCGCGGGATCGACCGCGCTCGTGCTCGAACAGGATCCGCTGCGCATGGTGCTGGAACGTGCAGGATCACGCGTCCTCGTTTCGATCACTGATCAGCACTTCCGCGGCTGGACGAGCCTGCCAAGCTTCGGCCGAGACGAAGAGCGCTGGATTGCATCGTTCGCGCTCGCATCGGGAGAGCCGGTCTACGGACTGGGCGAGAAGTTTTCCTCGCTGAATCGTCGCGGCCAGCTCCTGCACTCGCACGTCGTGGACGCGTTGGGCGTCAACACCGAGCTGTCGTACAAGAATTCGCCGTTCTGCTGGAGTCCCGACGGATGGGGCATATTCGTCAATACGGTGGGTCGCGTCAGTCACGGCGTGGGTTATCCGGAATGGTCGCATCGCGCCTACGCAGCCGTGATCGAGGACGAGGCCCTCGACTTGTTCTTCCTCGTGGCCGATTCGCCAGGCGCGTTATTGTCACGTTACACCATGCTCACCGGACGGGCGCCTGAAGTGCCGAACTGGGGGCTCGGACTGTGGGTCTCCAAAGCGTACTACAAGACGCCTGGCGAGGCGCTCGAGGCTGCTCGACTCCTGCGCGAGCATCGCATCGGTTGCGACGTGCTTACGCTGGATGGCCGAGCGGCCTGGGACGTGCGCACGCGTTTCGATTTCCGCTGGGACGAGAGCCGCTATCCCGATCCGCCGGCTGCGCTGGCGAAGATTCGCGAGTTCGGCCTGCGCATCTGCGTATGGCTCTATCCGTACGTATCAATTCACAGTTCCCGGTACGCGGAGCTCGCACGGCGCGGATACTTCCTGAAGAAGCGCGACGGCAGCAATGCGCCGTACGTGTTCGACTGGGACGTGGATCCGGCGACTTCGCCTTTTGGCAGCGTGCTCACGCCTCTGCCGCCGTCCTCGATCATCGATTTCACCAATCCGGAAGCGTACGCATTCTGGCGCGACGAGCACAAAGCGTTGTTCGACGCCGGCATCGACGTCATCAAAGTGGATTTCGGCGAGCAGGTCCCGGACGACTGTGTCGCGTGGAACGGCGATTCGGGACGGCGGCTTCACAACGTGTATTCGCTGCTCTACAGCCGCTGTGAATTCGAGGCCACGGCGCGCTACGGCCGCGGACCGCCGATGGTCTGGGGCCGTGCCAACTGGACCGGCGCGCAGCGCTATCCGATGCAGTGGGGCGGCGACCCGCAATCGGATTGGGAAGGCATGTGTGCGTCCATTCGTGGCGGGCTGGCGTGGGGACTCACCGGGGTGCCGTTCTACGCCACGGACATCGGTGGTTTTTACGCGGCAGAGCAGCCGGATGCAGAGCTGTATTTGCGCTGGCTGCAATGGAGCGTGTTCTCGTCCCACATGCGCGTCCACGGCATCGGGGCGCGGGAACCGTGGGCGTTTGGCTCCGAGGCGTTGACGATCGCCAGGGGCTGGATCGATTTCCGCTATCGCCTGCTGCCGTACCTGAAAGCGCTCTGCGACGAAGCGTCGGCGTCAGGCTTGCCGGTGATGCGCGCAATGGTGCTCGCGTTTCCAGACGATCGACTGGCCTGGCCGTTCGAGGAGCAGTTCATGTGCGGCGACTGCCTGTTGATCGCGCCCGTGAAGCGACCGGGCGGGGCGGTCGATCTCTATCTTCCGCGCGGTGACGATTGGATCGACCTCAATACGGGCGCGCGATATGCTGGTGGAACCATGCAACGGCAAGAGGTCGGCCTCGACAGGCTGCCCTGGTTCGGTCGCGTGGGTCATGTATTGCCGTTGGGACCGGTGATCGATCGCGCGGACGCGATGAATGTCGCGGCGCCGCTGAACGAAGCGTGGGCGTTCGGCGCAACGGAGGTCGCGCGCGAGGGACTCCCGCAATTGCGCTTCACGCTGGCGGATGGGCGCTATCGCGTCGAATTGGCGGGCGGAAAAGTGCGGCAATGGTAAGTTCGCGCTGCGCATACGATGTTCAGCGCGACGGCAGCGGCGCTAGAATTTGCCAAGGTCGGGCAGCGGCTCCTAAGGTTCGAGGAACTGTTACGGTGAGCACGTTCGTTCGTCGACGGACGCTGAAGGAGGTTGCGATGATGTTTGCCCATGCACGAGCGTGCGCCTTCCTGGGCGCAGCGCTGACAGGCGCATTTGCCGCCCATGCGAGCGCCGCGGAGATCAGGGTCGCCTGTTACTCGGACGGTAACGAGTGCGAGGTCACGCAGGAGCTCGCGAAGCGTTTCGAGACGCAGAATCCCGACGTCAGGATTGCGATCGACAAGGTGCCCTACAAGGCCATTACCGAGCAGCTTCCGGTGCAGCTCGCTGCGGGCGAAGGCCCCGACATTGCGCGCGTGACCGATCTCGGAGGCTTGTCGAAGTACTATCTCGACATCACGCCGTACGTGAAGGACCCGAAGTACTGGGAGGCGAATTTCGGTCAGACGCTGAAGTGGCTGCGGCCCACGCCGACCGACAAGGGCATTTACGGCATGATGACGCAACTCACCGTCACCGGGCCGTTCGTCAACAAGACGCTGTTCGAGCAGGCGAAGGTGCCGCTGCCCGGCGCCAACGCAACCTGGGACGACTGGGCTGCCGCCACGCGCAAGGTCGCCAAGGCCACGGAGGTGCCCTTCGCGATGGCGTTCGACCGTAGCGGCCATCGCTTTGCCGGCGTCGCAATCAGTCAGGGTGCGAAGATCTTCGACGCCAAGGGAAACCTCACGATCGACGACGGCTTCAAGGCGACGGCGAAGAGGTTCTACGATTGGAACCGCGACGCCACGATGCCCAAGGAGATCTGGGGTGGTGTCGGCGGCTCGAGCTACCGCGACGCGTTCGAAGAATTCGCCAACGCGCGCGTCGTGTTGTACCTGTCCGGGAGCTGGCAGATCAACCGGATGGACAAGCAGATCGGCACGAATTTCGACTGGATCGCGGTGCCGAATCCGTGCGGTCCCGCCGCCTGCACAGGCGTGCCCGGTGGCGCGGCGTTCGTCGCGTTGAAGCGCACGAAGAACCCGAAGGACGTGGGCCGGTTCCTCGACTTTCTGGCAAGCGAACCGGTTTATGCCGAATACATGGCCAAGACCGAAAACATTCCCGCGCATGCCGGGCTCTCGAAGAAAGGCATCGATTACAAGGTCTCGCCGCAGGCCAACGCGGCGCTCAAGGTATTCGTGGGCGATGTCGCGAAGCTGTCCCCGATTGCCTATGAAATTCAGGGCTACAAGTACAACCGCGCGCTGTTCAACTCCACCACGACGCGCCTCGGCCAGGCCATTGCCGGAGAAATGAGTCTCGACGATGCTGTGAAGCGGATCGCCGCCGACATCGATGAGCAGGTGAAGGCGGCCGGCAAATAGCGGGAGACTCAGAGCGGTAACAAAGATCGGCGCAGGCGCGATGCTCGCTTCGTCTCGCCTTCCATTGCGCGCGCTCGCCGTGGCGATCGCCACCGTCACGCTGAACGCCGTCGAACTGCCGATGCGTGCGCTGCAGCGCCTGCTTGGCGTGCCGCGCATCGGGTGGGTGTTCGTTACGCCCAATCTCGTCGTGCTCGGCCTTTTCACTTTCCTGCCGATCGTCATCGATTTCTACTATGCATTCACCGGCGGCGTGCAACTCGATCTCCGCGCGCGGCCTTTTACCGGATGGGAGAATCTGCAGACGCTGTTCGAATGCGGCAGCTATCTGGATCCGTCGACCTGCCGAAAGGATTTGTTCTGGCGCGCGGTGCACAACACGGCGTGGTTCGCCCTGCTTCAGGTCGGATTGATGGTTGTCTTGAGCCTCGTCACCGCGCTGGTGCTCAACCGCAAGATTCTCGGGCGCGGGTTCTTCCGTGGTGTCTTCTTCTATCCGGTGCTGCTCTCGCCAGTCGTGGTCGCGCTGATCTGGAAGTGGATCCTGCAGCGGGAAGGTTTGCTCAACGCGATACTGCACAGCGCGGGTATCGCCGGGCCCGTCTGGCTGAACGAACCAGGCTGGGCTTTCTCCTGGAGCGTGTTCGTCAGTATCTGGGCGCACATGGGGTTCTACACGCTGATCCTGCTCGCCGGGCTGCAGGCCATTCCCGCCGACCTGTACGAGGCCGCCGAGATGGACAGTGCATCGCCGTGGCGCCGTTTCTATCGGATCACGCTGCCGCTGCTGATGCCGAACCTTCTGGTCGTGCTGGTGCTTGCGGTGATTCGCGCTGTGCAGATGTTCGACGAAATCTTCGTGCTGACCGGCGGTGGACCGGGATCGGCGACGCTGTTCATCGTGCAGTTCATCTACCAGACGGCCTTCGCCGAGTCGATCCGACTCTATGGACTCGCCGCCGCTGCATCGCTGGTGCTCGCGACGACATTGCTGGCTCTCACCGTGGTGCAGCTACGGATATCGAGGCAGGGCCTGAGCGGCAAGGCAGGGCGCGACGATGGTTGATCTTGTCCGGATGCTGGCAGGAACGCGCGGCCATCGGCGCCTGGACTGGACCGATTGGCTGTCCTACGCGTATCTGTTGCTCGGGCTGGTGCTGATGTTCGGCCCGGTGCTGTGGCTCGTGCTTTCGTCCTTCAAGAGCGCCGCGGCGCTCAACGAGTTTCCGCCGCGGCTTCTGCCGTACGGTCAGGCCAGTGTCACCGTGCCTGGTCACCCGGGGCCGCTCCCGCTGTTTCGCGTGAAGCTGCCGGACGGCTCGACGCGCCAATTGGCCGAATTGCGCCGCATCGGCATCCAGGCGACGATGATCGATCCCGAGCGGCCGGAAGAGGAATTCAAGGTCAACATCCGCGATCGCGAGCGAGTGCGCGCGTTTCATCTGGCGCTCGAGAACTACACGGAAATCTTCGGCAAGTTCGCTTTCGGTCGTTTTCTGTGGAACAGCGTATTCATCACGGTTGTTGCGACGTTGATCACGCTCCTCTTCAACGCGATGGCTGCCTTCGCGCTGTCGAAGTACCGCTTCGAGGGACAGAAGTGGGTGTTCCTGCTCATCATTTCCACCCTGATGATTCCCCCGACCATCATCCTGGTGCCGAATTTCCTCGTCGTCTCCAAGCTGAGTCTGCTCAACAGCCTGTGGGGCGTGATCTGGCCGGCAGTCGCCACACCCACCGGCGTGTTCCTGCTGCGCCAGTACATGCTGACGATTCCCGACGAGCTGATCGACGCGGCGCGCATGGACCACGCCAGCGAATGGCGCATCTTCTGGCGCATCGTCCTGCCGTTGTCCGCTCCAGCGCTCGCCGTGCTGGCGATTTTCTCGGTCATCTGGCGATGGAACGACTTTCTGTGGCCGCTGGTCGTGCTCTCGCGAACCGAGAACTTCACGCTGCAGCTCGCGTTGAACTCGTTCCAGGGGGAGCTCACGACGCAGTGGAACTACCTGCTCGCGATGACGGTGTTGACGCTGTTTCCGGTGACGATCGTGTTCGCGTTCCTGCAACGTTACATCACCGCCGGCATTGCCTCCGCCGGCGTCAAATAGCGAGCAAGCCGATCATGGCCAGCCTCGAGCTCAAGCGCGTCGTCAAGCGTTACGCGACGACGACCGTCATCCATGGCGTCGACCTCACGGTGCGCGACGGAGAATTCGTCGTGTTCGTCGGCCCTTCCGGCTGCGGCAAATCGACGCTGCTGAGGATGATCTCGGGGCTGGAGTCGGTGACCGAGGGTGATCTCTGGCTCGACGGGCGTCGCGTCAACGACGTTTCGGCCGCGCAACGCGGACTCGCGATGGTATTCCAGTCCTACGCGCTCTATCCGCACATGACGGTGTACCAGAACATGGCATTCGGCCTGGAGAACATCCGCACGCCGCGTTCGCAGATCGACACCAAGGTGAATGATGCAGCGAGATTGCTCCGCCTCGAGGCACTGCTCGGGCGGCGGCCAACCCAGCTCTCCGGTGGCCAGCGGCAGCGGGTGGCGATCGGGCGTGCGATCGTGCGTGAACCGACCATCTTCCTCTTCGACGAGCCGCTGTCGAATCTCGACGCCGAGCTGCGGGTGCAGATGCGCACCGAGATCACGGCGCTGCACCAGCGCCTTAAGACCACGATGATCTACGTCACGCACGATCAGGTGGAGGCAATGACCATGGCCGACAAGATCGTCGTCCTGAACGCGGGACGCGTCGAGCAGATCGGCGCTCCGCTGGATCTCTACAACGCACCTCGCAACAAGTTCGTGGCCGGCTTCATCGGCTCGCCGCGGATGAATTTTCTTTCGGTGCGCGTGACGGGCGTCGGTCCGGACGGCGTGGGCGTCATGACCGATGCGAACTCGCCGCGTGCG
This sequence comes from Gemmatimonadaceae bacterium, assembly GCA_035553335.1. Classification (GTDB taxonomy): domain Bacteria; phylum Gemmatimonadota; class Gemmatimonadetes; order Gemmatimonadales; family Gemmatimonadaceae; genus Fen-1247. Next base: position 3,053 of record DATNCZ010000223.1, on the reverse strand, counting down.
GCGGCGACAATCCCCGTACGCGGTGAGTCTGGTCTTGTCGGACAGGCCGCTGTACTGGGCATCCGCCCGGAACATATCCATCTGCGGCGCGCTGAACCCGATGAGCTCGCGCTAACCGTGATGATCGAGCTGCTGGAGCAGCTTGGGTCCACCAGTTTCCTTTATTGCGTTCTGCCGAGTGGAGAAAAGCTCACAGTGCAGCTCGCTGGCCAGATCGACAAGGAAGCCGGCGAGCAGATCGAGGTGTGCTTTGCGACCATCGACGCGCATCTGTTCGCGAATACGGAGAGCGAGCCTGCGTTCGAGCGCCTGAAGACGCCGGCAGTCCACGTCGCCGCCTGAGCGGGATTGATGCAGCCGTTCGTCGCCGCATCGTTTGCCGGGCGCACCGCTGACGGTGCGCGATTCGCATTCGAAGACGGCTGGGAATGCCGGATCTTCGTCCTCGCGCACGACGTTATCCGTGTGCTTTTTCTGCCGCCCGGTGGTCTGCGCGAGCCACGCACCTGGATGGTGTCGCTCAATGGCGCAGACGTGCCTTGGGAGGGCCGCGATCGGCTCGACGTCGCGGCATTCGCACGCCCGGCGTTCGCTCTGGAAGCCGGCGAGCGGGAGGTAGCGATACAGACGGGTGCGCTGCGGGTAGCCGCGCGGCTACGACCCTTCGGGCTCGAATGGGCAACGCCGGGCATGCCGCGTTTCGCAGCCGATCGACCGACCCACGCCTACGATTGGAGTCCCAAGAGCGGCGCGCTGCGGCATTACATGATGAGGCAATTGGGCGATCGCTACTACGGGTTGGGCGACAAGACCGGTCCGCTGGACAAGCACGGCCGACGCCTGCGCACGCTGGCGCTCGATGCGCTGGGGTACAACGCGAAGACGAGCGATCCACTGTACAAGCACTGGCCCTACCTGATCGCGCGCGACCTCGCGAGCGAAGTCGCGTACGGGCTTTTCTACGACACCTTCGCGAGCGCAACTTTCGATCTGGGTTGCGAGCACGACAATTATCACGGCTTTTACCGCTACTGCGAGATCGAGGAAGGCGACCTCGACTATTACATTTTCGTCGGCCCCCGTATCCGCGATGTGGTGCGCAAGTTCGCGGAGCTTACCGGCCGGATGGCGTTCGGTCCTCGCTGGAGCCTGGGCTATGCCAACACGGCGATGAGCCTCACCGATGCTCCGGATGCGCAGGCGCGGCTTTCCCATTTCATCGATGATGCTGCAAGGCACGTCATCCCGATCAGCGCGTTTCACTTCGGGTCCGGCTACAGCAGCATAGGTCCGCGCCGGTACGTGTTCACCTGGAACCGTGACAAGTTTCCCGATACTCGCCAGCTCGTCGAAAAGTTCGAGAACGCCGGCATTCGACTCGTCGCGAACATCAAGCCCTGCCTGCTCGACGATCATCCTGCCTTTGCCGAGGTCGTGGCGAAGGGCGCGTTCGTAAGAAACCGGCTTACCGGCGAGCCGTCAATCAGTCAGTTCTGGGACGGCCAGGGTGCGCACGTCGACTTCACCCACGCCGACGGCGTGCGCTGGTGGCAGGACTCCTTCACGCGGCAATTGCTCGATTACGGCTTCCTCGGCTGGAACGACAATAACGAGTACGAGATCGCGGACGAGGAGGCCGTCTCGCACGGGTTTGGCCTGCCGATAGACATCGAGCGTTCGCGCGCGTTGCAACCGCTGTTGATGACGCGCGCCACGTACGAGGCGCAGGCGGCGCGCCTGCCCGACGAGCGCGTCTTCACGGTGACGCGCGCCGGGCCGCCGGGGATACAGCGTTACGCCCAGACCTGGTCGGGCGACAATACGACCTCCTGGCACACGCTGCGCTGGAACATCCGGATGGGCCTTACCATGAGCCTTTCCGGCATGTTCAACATCGGACACGACGTGGGCGGCTTTGCCGGCCCGGTTCCCGATCCGGAACTGCTGGTCCGCTGGGTCCAGAGCGCCGCCTTCAGTCCCCGCTTCATCATGAACTCGTGGAAGGAAGGCGGCGAGGTCAATACGCCGTGGCTGCACCCGAGTGTCACGCCGATCATCCGCGAGTGGATTTGCCTGCGCTACCGCCTGCTGCCGTACCTGTACACGCTGTACTGGCGCGCCGCGCAGTTCGGCGAGCCGATGCTGAGGCCGCTCTGCTACGAATTCGAAGACGATACACACGCCTTTGCCGACAGCGACGACTTCATGCTCGGTCCCAATCTGCTGGTGGCCTCGGTCGTGGAGGCGGGACAGCGCGAGCGATCAGTCTATCTGCCGGCCGGCCCGGGCGAGTGGCTCGACTTCTGGTCGGGAAGGCATGTCGCTGGCGGACGCACGCTCGTTGCAGCCGCTCCGCTGGAGCGGATCCCGTTGTTTGTACCGGCGGGTGCGATGATTCCGACGACGGACACGCCCGATATGAAGCGCCTGCACGACGAGCCATCGCGCGCGCTGCGCATCTTTCCCGGCCTCGGCGTTGGGACAAGCACGTTTACGCTGTACGAGGACGATGGCGTGACATCGAGCCATCGCGATGGGAATCATGCCCGGATCGAATGCACACTCGACTGGACCGAGCGAACTCTCCGGGTGCACGCGAGCAAGCGCGGCCGCTTTGCGCTGCCCTATACGGCGGTGCGCGTTCTGCCGCCGACCGGAGAACAGCGGCGATTGGACGTCAGTGGCGAAGGAATCACATTGGTGGTTGGTGATTAGCGGCACCACTGCGCGGGATCCCGCGCCGTCTCCCGATTCCATCCATGCTGACCGTGCGTCAACGACCGACAGATCGCCCGCGTCCTCGATGCTCAAGTGTTCTGCAATGCAGAACGAACTACGTAAGACGCATCGGATATCCTGGCATTGACATCCTGCTCTGCAGACATTACGGTATGGGAGCATTAGAACGCAGTTCCGCAATGCAGAACATGGGAAAGGGAACGGTTCGCCGGAATGCTCGCCACAGCTCGACAAGTTCTGGAGGATGACCAATCGAAACGTCGCCGCCGGTGTGTGAGCTCGCCGGCATTACGGAGCACTGAACGATGACGCTG
>DATNCZ010000222.1:0-3680 GCA_035553335.1 Gemmatimonadaceae bacterium | reverse complement strand
ACTGAGAAGCTCCACGATCCGTTACACTCCGATCACAGCTTCCAGTATCACCTGCACGTATAAATGTCATGGCTAAGAAAAACACATCTTCCCCGGCAGCCGCGAACGCTCGCGAAACCGCCGTCGCCTACCTGCACTCGATGCTGATGCAGCGCCGCTTCGAGGAAAAAAGCGCGGAAGCGTACGCGATCGGAAAGATCGGTGGCTTCTGTCACCTTTACATCGGCCAGGAAGCGGTTTCCACCGGCACGATGGCCGCACTTCGACCAGACGATTACGTGATCACCGCGTACCGCGATCACGGACTGGCACTGGCTCGCGGAATGACAGCGAACGAGATCATGGCGGAACTGTTCGGTCGCGCTACAGGTTGCTCTGGCGGCAAGGGGGGTTCGATGCACCTCTTCGACAGCAAGCTGAACTTTCTGGGCGGCCACGGTATCGTGGGCGGCCACATTCCCATCGCCACGGGCGTGGCATTCGCGATCTCGTATCGTGGCGGCGACCAGGTTTGCGTCTGCTTTTTTGGTGAAGCCGCGGTCAACATCGGTGCTTTTCACGAGGCACTGAACATGGCATCGCTGTGGAATCTGCCGGTGGTGTTCATCATCGAGAACAATCGTTACGGAATGGGAACGGCGATCAGCCGCTCCACCGCGCAGCAGGATGTGGTGAAGCGCGCGGCATCGTACGCGATGATCGGCACCTCCGTCGACGGTCAGGACGTATACGCGGTGCGCAAGGAGATGGACGAAGCGATCGAGCGTGCGCGCAAGGAGCAGCGTCCGACGCTGGTCGAGGTCCGCACCACGCGCTTCATGGGGCACTCCATGTCGGACGCGGCGAGCGGAACCTACCGCTCCAAGGAAGAGCTTGATCAGAGCATGCAGCGCGATCCGATCGTGTTGCTCAAGACCAAGATGCTGAGCGACGGAATGATCACGGAAGACGAGTACAACAAGATGGATGACGAGGCCAAGGCGGCGGCACAGGCCGCATGGGATTTCGCCGATGCATCACCGGAGCCGTCTCCGGAAGAGCTGTTCACGCACGTGCTGAGCGACGAGTCGACGGTTGGTGCCGCGAACAACGCCGAGCTCGCGGGGGCCGGACGATGACCGTCATGACATATCGCGACGCGCTCAACCAGGCATTGCGCGAAGAGTTGACCCGCGACGAGTCGGTGTTCCTGATGGGCGAGGAAGTCGCCGAGTACAATGGAGCGTACAAGGTGTCGCGCGGGCTGCTGGATGAATTCGGTCCCAAGCGGATCGTGGACACACCGATCACGGAGCTCGGATTTGCGGGCGTAGGCGTAGGCGCGGCGATGGCAGGCTTGCGTCCGATCATCGAGTTCATGACCTGGAATTTTGCGCTTCTCGCGCTCGACCAGGTCGTTAACGCGGCCGCCAAGATGCTGTACATGTCCAACGGACAGTACAAGATGCCCATGGTGTTCCGCGGACCGAATGGCGCGGCACTGCAGTTGTCGGCGCAGCACTCGCAGGCCTGGGAGAGCTGGCTCGCACATATCCCGGGTCTCAAGGTTGTAGCTCCCGGCACGCCTGCCGATGCGAAGGGACTGCTCAAGGCCGCGATCCGCGACGACAACCCCGTCGTGGTACTCGAAGGCGAGATGCTCTACAACACAAAGGGCGAGGTCGATGAGAATCCGGACATCGTGATTCCACTCGGCAAGGCGGAGCTCAAGCGTGAGGGCGAACATTGCTCGATCATCACCTCCGGAAAGATGGTGCTCGTTGCATTGCAGGCCGCGGATCAGCTTGCGAAGCAGGGCGTGAACGTCGACGTGGTGGATCTGCGCACGATACGACCGATGGACGTCGAGGCAATCGCAACGTCCGTCGCAAAGACCAACCGCGCAGTAGTCGTAGAGGAAGGTTGGGAGATTTGCGGCATCGGCGCGCAGGTTGTGGACTTCATCCAGCGCGAATGTTTCGACGATCTCGATGCGCCGGTGGTCCGCGTGCATCAGGCTGACGTACCGATGCCGTACGCCAAGAATCTGGAAAAGCTCGCGAAGCCGGATGCTGCGAAGACTGTCGCGGCGGTGAAGCGCGTCATGTACCTGGAGGCCTGACGATCATGGCGACAAAAGTTCTGATGGAAGCGCTGTCACCCACGATGGAAGAAGGGCGCCTCGTCAAGTGGCTCAAGCACGAAGGCGACCCGATAAAGAGCGGCGACGTTCTGGCAGAGGTCGAGACTGACAAGGCGGTGATGGAGCTGGTTGCACGCGGTGCGGGTGTGCTGCGAAAGCAACTCGCCAACGAGGGTGATTCTTCCGCAGTCGGAACGCTGCTCGGCGTGATCGCGGCGCCGGATGAAGACATCTCCGCGCTGGTCAAGGGCGCCGAGCCGACACCGGTGCCGTCCGACAACACGCAGCAGCCTCTGGGCAAGCCAGCCGATGCCGGTGACGTGATCGCGAAGGCCAAGGAGTTCGAGGGAGTCACATCGATTCCAACGGCCGCGCGTCAATCTCAGGGCGAGGCTTCGACGCCTCCTCAGGAACAGGAGCGACGCGGACATCAGCGCATCGATACCAGCGCGCACCATGCGGATGGTAACGGCGCGGCTACGCCATCCGGCAGACCACGCTCATCGCCACTCGCACGTCGTCTGGCGTCGGAGCGCGGTGTCGATCTCAACGCGCTGCGCGGATCCGGCCCCGGTGGCCGCATCGTCAAGCGTGACATCGAGCAGGCGCCCGCCGCTGCCGCTGTCGCCACAGCCCCACGCGCTGCGCGTGTCGGTGATTACCAGGACATTCCGCTCACGCAGATGCGGAAGACGATCGCCAAGCGACTCGGCGAGTCGATCGGACCCATTCCGACGTTCTATCTCACCGTGGAGTTCGATCTCACCCGCGTGGCCGAGCTGCGCGAGGCGATGATCGCACAGGGCGCCGAGTACAAGGTGTCGTTCAATGACATCATCATCAAGGCAACTGCGACGGCACTCGCGCAGCATCCTGAAGTGAATGCGCACTGGACCGGCGATGCGATTAGACAGTTCAATCGTGTACACATCGGAATGGCTGTCGCTGTTGAAGAAGGTCTCATCACTCCCGTCATCTTCGATGCAAACGAAAAGGGGCTCTCGGAGATTGCAGCCGAGGCACGAGAGCTGGCCGGGCGCGCGCGCGAGCGAAGACTCAAGCCTGAGGAATACACGGGCTCGACTTTTTCCGTCTCCAACCTCGGCATGTTCGGGATCGACCAGTTCACTGCGATAATCAATCCACCCGAAGCAGGGATACTTGCGATTGGAGCAGTCGAAGAGAAGCCGGTTGTAGTCGATGGCGATCTGGTCGTACGTAAGCGCCTGCGGGTAACGATGAGCTGCGACCATCGCGTGATCGACGGAGCGACGGGAGCGAAGTTCCTGCAGACGTTGCGCAGATTGATCGAGAACCCGTTGATGTTGGTGTTCTGATGACCGGCATCCCCGCGAAAGCGGGGGATTCTGGTTCAATCGTCATTCCCGCGAAAGCGGGAATCCAGGTTCAGTCGTCATTCCCGCGAAAGCGGGAATCCAGGCTATCGGTCTTTGGATGTGATGAGAGCGAGAAGCTGGTCGGCTTCAGATGGATTCCCGCTTTCGCGGGAATGACGAGGTGGGACGCTTGAATGACGACAGGCGCAGATGTATTCGCG
>DATNCZ010000221.1:0-9547 GCA_035553335.1 Gemmatimonadaceae bacterium | reverse complement strand
AGACGCGGCAGACCGCTTCCTTGCGGCGACCGATCGTGTGCGTTGTTCCGTCGACAGGCATGCTTACTTGGTGGTGATGGTGAGCGGCTTGGGCTGCTGAGCCTTGTGCGGGTGATTGGCACCCGGGTAAACGCGCAGCTTTGTGCGCATGTGCGTACGTGCGAGCGCCGTCTTGGGAAGCATGCCATTGACCGCGTGCTCGATGACGCGCTCCGGATGCTTGCCAAGCATGTCCTCGAACGTCGTGAAACGCTCGTGGCCCATGTAGCCGGTGTGGCGGAAGTAACGCTTCTGCTCCGCCTTGCGACCCGTGACCTTCACCTTCGAGGCGTTGATCACGATTACGTGGTCGCCCCCATCCATGTGTGGGGTAAACGTAGGCTTGTGCTTGCCACGGATGACGCGCGCCACTTCCGTGGCCAACCGTCCGAGCACCATGCCTTCCGCATCCACGATGTACCAATCGTGGACGATATCAGTCGGGGTGGAGGAGAAAGTCTTCATTTGGGGAGGTAATCGATTACGAAATGCGACAGCCTTCTAAGTTACCAACCCCACTGGCGTTAGTCAATCGGCCCGCACCGCCGCCGCGGGATCCGGCAGTCGCCGGTATTTACTCCCCAATATTTTGCTGGCGCGCCGCGCCACGCGGTTGTAACGTGCTGACGCCCCGGGAACACGTGTCCCCGACCGGCCGGTCTGGGTGCCCGGATGACGATCTAATCGGTACAACGGATGAGAACCTCTCCATCGTTGGCTCGGCTAGCAGTCTGCGTGCTAGCCGCCGTGACATTGCGGCCCTCATCGGCGCGGGCCCAGGGCTTCGGCCTCAACGAGGTCGGAACCTGCTCCGTCTCCCGCGGATTCGCCGCGACCGGCACCCCATGCCCCGACGCCTCGACGATCTTCTGGAACCCGGCTGCCGCCGCCGAGCTCCCCGGAAAATCGCTCAGCGTCGGCGCAAGTGCGATCATAGTGAAAGGCTCCTTTCGCCAGGACAGCACTGGCCGGAGCTACCCCAGTGACATCAATCCCGCTCTTCCGCCGGCCCTGTTCGGGGCAATGCGCTTCGGGAAGGGGTCCGTCGGGCTCGGGGTGTACGTACCCTACGGACTGACCTCGCAGTGGAACGATGATTTTCCAGGCAGGTTCTCGGCCCTTCGTGCCGCACTCCAGACGATATACATCCAGCCCAACTTTGCCTACCAGGTAACGCAGAACTGGACGGTCGGCGGCGGACCGGTATTCGGGCATTCCTCAGTCGATCTCACTCAGGCGATCGACCTCTCTCAGCAACCGGCCGCAGCAGGCATCACCTTCAACCAACTCGGCATCGCCTACGAGACCGAGTTCGCGCGCGCGCAGGTTCACGGAACCGCCACAGCTCTGGGCTACAACCTGGGCGTGCACGGCAAGTACGGTCCATGGTCGGTCGGCGCGCGCTATCTCTCGGCACTCACGTTCAACTACGACCACGCGACAGCGAAGTTCTCCCAGACGCCGACGGGACTTGTCCTGCCGCAGGGGAACCCCGTAAGTCCCACCGGTACGCCGGTTCCGCTCGACGCGCTGCTCGGCGCGCAATTCTCGCCCGGCGGCCCGCTCGTCGCCCAGAACGCTTCATCGACCATCAAGCATCCCTGGCAGTTGCAGGGTGGCGTCGGCTACACCGGATTCGCCCGGACGACACTCTCCGTCGACGTGGCCCGGCTCGGCTGGTCGGCTTTCAATACTCTGCCGCTTACGTTCGAGGGACCGGCCAGCAGCAGCAGTCGAACGCTGTACGAAGGGTACAAGGATTCCTGGAGCTACCGCTTCGGCGCCGAGCACGTGATAGGGACCTGGACCGGGCGCGTGGGCTACAGCTATTCAGACACGCCGGCACCCGACGTGACAGTTACGCCGCTCCTGCCCGACATGAATCGGCGCAACTTCTCCGCGGGCGTCGCGATACCTGTCACGAGCGTGTACAAGCTCGACATCGGATACCTGCACGTGAATACTCCCGGCCGACGCGGCAGGATAGTGGAAAACCCAGTACCGCCCGCCGGCACGACGGTGCCGCTCACTTTCGCCCCTAATACCGGCGCGTACGCACTGAAGGCGGACGTGATATCCGCCGGTCTCAACATCACCTTCTAACCGCGCAGAATCCAATGATTCGCTCAAGGAATACAATCGGCGCGGTTGCAAGCGCCGTAATAATCGCGCTCACGTCAGCATGCGGGGACAACGGGCCGACCGCAGTAGTCCCGCCCAACGTTGCCGCGAACGCGCTGTTCACGAGTTACGTCGCGTTGGGCAACAGCCTCACGGCAGGTTACCAATCCGGCGGCATCGACGACAGCACGCAGAGGCTGAGCTACCCTTCGCTGCTCGCACAGGCGATGAAGACGCGATACGTGTACGCGTCGCTTGCCGGCGCCGGATGTCCGCCGCCAATCGTCAACTTTCAGACGCAAGCGAGACTGGCCAACGGCACGGCAACTACATGTTCTCTGCGCACACCTAACACCGCGGTCGCGCTCAACAACGTTGCAGTTCCCGGTGCGACGTCGCTCGACCCGTTCAGCGTCAGCACTGCGGCGTCAAACACGCTGACCACGCTGTTCCTCGGCGGAAAGACGCAGGTCGCGAAGGCCGCTGACGCCAATCCAACCTTCGTCTCCGCATGGATCGGAAACAACGACGTGCTCGGCGCGGCGCTCTCCGGCATACTCGTGCCGATGGCAGGAGTCTCGGCGGGAGTCACCTCGCAGTCCACGTTCACGACCAACTACACGGCGATGGTGAAGGGCCTCACCGCGATTCCCACGCTGAAGGGCGCGATTCTACTCGGCGTGGTCAACGTGACCGCAGTTCCGGCACTCTTTCCCGTCGCCGCGCTGCAGAATCCCGCGTTCAAGGCCGGCTTCGACCAGTTCGCGGGGGCACCGACGACTGTTCTTCCCAACTGTCTCAGCGCACCCGGAAATCAGGCGCTCGTCTCGATCGAGATACTGGCGCAAATACGTTCCGGAGCGCATCCGCCTGTGATTGGTTGCGCGAAGAATTCCGTTCCGGGAACGCTGGTTGGCGACATCTTCATCGTGGATAGCACCGAGCAGGCAAGCCTCGCGGCAACTGTCGCCGGTTACAACGCAACGATCCAGGCTGCTGCAGCGGCGAACGGCTGGGCGTACTACGATCCCAATCCGTTGCTCGCAACGCTCAAGACGCCCGGCACCGGCTGCATCAACATCGTTCCCGATCTGGCGAATGCCACCGCACCGTTCGGTGCTTGCATCTCGCTGGATGGAATCCACCCGACCGTCGTTGCGAACCGTCAGATTACGGCAGCGCTCGTGGCGGCGATCAATACCAAGTACGGCACCTCGATAGCAGCTGGTGGCCCGTAGGAGGAGGGAATGACGCGTACGACTCCTGCACGACCGCTCGCGCTGCCGGCATCCATCTCTGTGCTCGTGATATGCCCACCAATCGCGAGCGGCACGCCCGGTGGTTCTCGCGCTCGAGTGTACCTGTGATGCGTGCACGAGTCGTCCCTATCGGTGTAGTCTTTGCGATCGCGGCGCTGGCGCTACCGCGCGCCAGCGTCTCGGCGCAGGAGAACGCGGCACACGGACATGGCGTCGCTGAACGCTACGGGGCGATCGACGGGAGCGTGCGTGACACGAGCGGGGCATGGCTGCCTGGAGTGGAGGTCGTCGCGATAGACAACTCGCTGATCCGGACGCGCAGCGGAGCCAGCGGTGCATTCCGCATCGACAGCCTCCCCGCTGGCCCGCATCTGATCCGCTTTCGGAGGATCGGCATCATGCCGACCACCGTATCCGTAGTTGTCGAGCCTGATGCAACCATCTCGGTGGATGCTGTCGTCGAACCGTTTCCGATGACGCTGTCGCGGGTGACAGTGCAGGCCGTGAGCGGAGAACTGGTGCATCTACCGCCCGGGGTTGCCGACCGCATGCGCACGGGAATTGGAACGTACCTGACCGCCGCTCAGATCGAGAGTTTTCATCCACGTACCACTTCGGATATTTTCCGCCACGTTACCGGCGTTGCGGTTGTGAGCTATGCTCATACGCTAGTGGTCCGCAGTGCCCGCGGTGTACAAACCATCAATGGGAACGCCTGCATAACGGGGATGACTGTCGTGGTGAACGGCGCTGTAATGAGCAACACGCTGAGCAGTGCTACCTCAGACAGTTCCCCGTCGAACGTCGCTGGCGCAGCGGGCGGCTTCGATTCGGTTTCGCCAAGGGACATCGCCGCGATCGAGATATACAAGGACGGTGCGGAAACCCCTGCAGGTCTGAGCGATTCGGAATGCGGTGTGATCTACATCTGGACGAGATAGCAGCGAGCTCACTCCAGCTCGATCAACACCGTTCCCTTTTCTACCGCGGTCCCCTGCGTCACGCGAATTGATTTTACGGTCGCGGCCGCGGACGCACGCAGCTCGTTTTCCATCTTCATGGCTTCCATGACGAGCACTCCCTGCCCCGCCGTCACGGTGTCGCCGACGGCAACGTTGACTCGCACGACGAGCCCCGGCATTGGCGCGACCACCGGCGCCGGTCCTGCCGGTGGCGCCGAACGCGCTGCAAGTTCCTGAATCGCGCGCGCGCGCTCACCCAGCGCCTCGACGTGATAACGATGGCCATCCACGTCGAGGACGTAGCGTCCCTTGCCTTCGCGCGCATGCACGATGACTCGCACGACGCGATCACCGATGCGCAGCGTTCTGGCCGGCGTGCCGTTCCCGACGTCGAGTGTCGCAGCAGCCGCCGCACCTTCGATTGTTGCAGCGTTCTTGTCGGCAAGTACGGAATGGCGCGCGCCATTTACATCTACGAGATACTTCATCGGACGGGAAGGTTGGTCGAATGGGCCGGCGTCAGCACGCAAACCGTCTCCACGTGGGACGTCTGTGGGAACATATCGAACGCTCTGATTGATTGAATCGAATAGCCGGACAGACGCGCAACGTCGCGTGCGAGTGTCGCCGGGTCGCAGCTGATGTAGATGATGGCGCGGATGCCCGGCATCTCGGCGATCGCTTCCGTGACATCGGCATGGAGACCGCTTCGCGGAGGATTTACCACGACGACGTCGGCCGGCGCCAGGCGCGGTAGCACTTCCTCGACGCGACCAACGATAGAGCGCGATGGCGGCGCGAGCCGCCGCTCGGCCCACAGCGCTGCATCACGATCCAGCTCGATGGCAACTACTGAAATTCCAGTAGTTGCAAGATTCACGGCGAGATCGCCCGACCCGGAGTACGCGTCGATCACGCTTGCCGCGTTGAAAGACCTGACGACGCCGAGTACGTATTCGCGCAACACTGCAGCAACGACGGGGTTTACCTGCGCGAACGATGCCGCCGGCGTAGCGCGGACGCGACGGTCGCCGAGCAGCTTTCGCGGAGCGTCGTCCGGCTCCCAGTACAAGGCGGCGAGTGTCGGGACTGCCTCGAAAAAGCGTGCATGATCGCTCCATCGGGTGGCGCCAATCAACACGAATGTCGGACCATCGTCGGTCCAGCGCACACTCCCGCGCAACGATGTTGCGTCCGGAAAGAACTCCGACGCCTGCAGCAGCTCGCGCCACGCAGCGACGACGCGCCGGTCTGTTATCGGACAATCCGACAACGCGAACACTCGGCCCGGATCGTCATACGGGTGCAATCCGGCGATCCATCCACCGGAACGACGCCGCATGGCAAGCGTCAGCTTGGCCCGATAGCGCCACTCTTCGGTGCTCGGCACAACCTCCGGCGGCGTGACATCGCGCTTGCCGATCCGGCGCATCGCATCGGCAATGATGCGCTGCTTGGCGTCGAGCTGCGCAGAGTACTGAATGTGCTGAATCTGACAACCGCCGCAGCGGTCGCGGGTGTAATGCGGACACGGCGGCTCTATTCGTACCGCCGAGGGGCGCAGGATCGCGCGCAGCGACCCCCGCGCGAAGTGCCCCTTCCCGGATACGCTCGCGGTTATCACATCACCTGGAGCGGTGCGCGGAACGAACACGACAAGCCCCTCGTTTCGGGCGACACCATCACCGCCGGCGGCGATCGTATCGATCGTGAGGCTTACAGTGCGTGACACTAACCGATCGATTCCCGGCGCGCCGCGCGCTGCCACGCGGACTCGCCGCTCTGCCGCTGCGACGGCACGGCGGCGCGCGCGCCCGACTCGGATTCCGCAAGCAACGCAGCAGCCAACGCAGCGAGCATTGCACCATCTTCGGTGCCTGCGTCGGTGGTTAGCGAGGCAAGCCGACGCTCGAGCCACTGGATCTCGATCGCGCCTGCGCGAAACTCCGAATCTTCCATCACACGCAGATGGAATTCACGCGATGTTTCCACGCCGCCGATTACAAGCTCGGACAGAGCGCGGTGCATTCGCTCGACCGCGAGCTCGCGGTTCGGCGCGTGAACTATCAGCTTCGCGAGCATCGGGTCGTAATGCAGGGAGACGTCGCTGCCAATCTCGATGCCGCCATCCCAGCGCACGCCGGGACCCGAGGGAAGATGCAGATACGATACGCGCCCCGTAGATGGCAAAAAATCGTTGGCGGGGTCCTCGCTCGTTATGCGGCATTCCATCGCCCAGCCTTTCGGGGAAATGTCTTCCTGAGCGAAGCCGAGCGGCTCACCGGATGCGACTCGCAACTGCCAGTGAACGAGATCGATTCCCGTCACTAGCTCCGTGACGGGGTGCTCGACCTGGAGCCGCGTGTTCATCTCCAGGAAGTAGTAGCTACCGTCGCGTGCGAGCAGAAACTCGCAGGTGCCGGCATTCACGTAACCCGCCGCGCGCGCAGCTCGCACCGCTGTCGCACCCATCTCGGCGCGGAGCTCCGGACTCACCGCAACGCTCGGTGCCTCCTCGATCATCTTCTGATGACGACGCTGCACCGAACACTCGCGCTCGCCCAGGTGAACCATGTTCCCGTGCATGTCACCGATGATCTGGATCTCGACGTGGCGTGGACCCTCGATGTACTTCTCGAGATAAACTGCATCGTCGCCGAATGCGTTCTTCGCCTCGCGTCGCGCTGCATCGAACGATCCGGTGATTTCCGAAGGCTCACGGACTACGCGCATGCCCTTCCCGCCGCCACCCGCCGCAGCCTTGAGCAGCACGGGATAGCCGAACTTCGATGCAATTTCACCAGCGTGCTCAGCGTCGGCTATCGATTCGGTGGTGCCCGGTACCACAGGAACGCCGTGCGCGACGGCAAGTGTACGCGCCGCGGTCTTGCTGCCCATCGCCGCGATTGCTTCAGCCGGCGGTCCAATGAACACGAGACCCGCATCGCGAACGGCGCGCGCGAACCACTCGCGCTCGGACAGGAATCCGTAGCCGGGATGGATTGCCTGCGCGCCCTCCTTGAGCGCTGCTTCGATTATGCGATCGCCGAGCAGATAACTCTGCGAAGACGGCGCGGGCCCGATGTTGACGGCGGTATCGGCAGCACGCACGTGCGGTGCACCCGCGTCGGCGTCGCTGTACACGGCGATCGAGCGCACGCCAAGCTCGCGACAGCCGCGGATCACGCGCAGCGCGATCTCGCCGCGATTTGCTATGAGAACGGATTGGAACATCAGAGCGGTATGTTTCCGTGCTTCTTCGGCGGATTCTTGTCCCGCTTGCCGCGCAGACTTTCAAGCGCGTCGATGAGTGCTGGCCTCGTATCCCGCGGGTCGATGATGTCGTCGATGTAGCCGCGGCCAGCCGCGACGTACGGATGCGCGAATTTCTCCACGTACTCGGCGATCTTCTTATCCGTCGCGGCGACGGGATCGGAACTTCCGACGATGTCCTTTCTGAACAGAATCTCCACAGCGCCCTTCGGCCCCATGACGGCAATCTCCGCCGTGGGCCACGCCACATTGAAGTCGCCGCGGATGTGCTTGGAGCTCATCACGTCGTACGCACCGCCGTAGGCCTTGCGCGTGATGACGGTCAGCTTGGGCACCGTCGCCTCGCAATACGCGAACAGCAACTTCGCACCATGCTTGATGATCCCGCCGTGCTCCTGGCCGACGCCCGGCAGAAAGCCCGGCACGTCGACGAACGTCACGACGGGGATGTTGAACGCGTCGCAGAACCGAATGAAACGTGCGGCCTTCACCGACGCGTTGATGTCGAGCACACCAGCCAGCATTGCCGGCTGATTCGCGACGATCCCGACGCTGAATCCACCGAGGTGGGCGAATCCGCATATGATGTTCTCCGCGAACTCGCGTTGCACTTCGTAAAACTCGCCGTCATCGATGATGCGACGCAGCACGTCGTGCATGTCGTACGGCTTGTTGGCGTTGTCAGGCACGATGTCGAGCAACGCCTCGTCACGCCGGTCGCGCGGATCGGTGCCCGCACCACGCGGCGGCTCGTCGATGTTGTTCGATGGAATGAACCGCAAGAGGTCGCGAATGGCGGCGATGCACTCCGGTTCGCTGTCGTACGTGAAGTGCGACACTCCAGACTTCATCATGTGCGTGTCGGCGCCGCCAAGCTCGTCCATCGTGACGTCTTCGTGCGTCACGGTCTTCACCACGTTGGGGCCGGTCACGAACATGTACGACGTGTGCCGCACCATGTATGTGAAATCGGTTATCGCCGGCGAGTAGACCGCGCCACCGGCACACGGTCCCAGAATGGCCGATATCTGCGGAATCACACCGGACGCCAGCGTGTTGCGCAGAAATATCTCCGCGTATCCGCCGAGTGACACCACGCCTTCCTGAATGCGCGCGCCACCGGAATCGTTGAGCCCGATCACCGGTGCCCCGTTCCGCATCGCGAGATCCATCACCTTGACGATCTTCTCGGCGAACGACTCCGATAGCGATCCGCCAAACACCGTGAAGTCCTGCGAGAACACGTACACCTGCCGGCCGTCGATACGGCCCCATCCGGTGATGACTCCGTCGCCGTAGTACTTCTGCTCTTCCAGGCCGAAGTCCGTGCTGCGGTGGACGACAAACCGGTCGAGCTCGGTGAACGATCCCTCGTCGAGCAGCAGATCGATCCGTTCGCGTGCGGAGAGTTTTCCTTTCTTGTGCTGGGCCTCTATACGAGCAACGCCGCCACCGAGTTCAGACTCGGCGCGGCGTTGCTCCAGAAGCGCGAGCTTATCGCGCATCGTCATTAATTACTCTTCGTCGTACGTTGCCGGAAGAACCGCCGGAATCTCGGCAGCATAATCCGATACGCTGTACTCCTCGGTCTCCATCGGAATCACCTTGCTCGGCTCGGCCGGACGCGGTGGCTGCTCCTCTGGAATTGCAGTGACCGCGAGAACTATGCGCCGGTGTATTGGATCCACCTCCAACACACGCAGGTCCAGATTCATCGCTTCGTACACGATGTCAGCCGGACTGTTGACCGGATTGCCGAAGTTGAGCTGGCTGTTGGGAACGAATCCTTCGATGTCGTTGCCGATGTCCACCACGACGCCCTTGTCCATCAGGCGAACGACGTGTCCACGCAGCTCGGTGCCGACGGGGTACGTCTCACCGATGCGGAGCCAC